>CAJPFZ010000643.1 GCA_905339355.1 Burkholderiaceae bacterium | reverse complement strand
TCAGGGCAAGTCCCTGCGCAGCCTCACCGGCTCGATCATCTTCTTGCGCAGCCGGATGTTGATCATCTCCACCGCCACCGAGAACGCCATCGCGAAGTAGATGTAGCCCTTGGGGACGTGGGTGTCGAAGCCCTCGGCGATCAGCGTCACGCCGACCAGCACGAGGAACGACAGCGCCAGCATCTTGACCGTCGGATGGCGGTCGACGAACTCGCCGATGGGCTTGGCGGCAAACATCATCACGGCCACCGACAGCATGATCGCGATGACCATCACCATCACCTCGTCGGCCAGGCCGACCGCGGTGATCACCGAGTCGAGCGAGAAGACGATGTCGATGATGGCGATCTGCACCAGCACGCTGCCGAAGCTCGCTGCCGCCGCGCCGCCGGCCTCGCGCTCTTCCTCGGTCCCTTCGAGCGACGCGTGGATCTCGTGCACGCTCTTCCACAACAGGAACAGGCCGCCGAAGACGAGGATCAGGTCGCGGCCCGAGATCTCCTGCACCAGCGTGAACAGCGGCTCGGTCAGCCGCATGATCCAGGCGAGCGACAGCAGCAGCAGGATGCGCGTCCCCATCGCGAGCGACAGCCCGAGCCGGCGCGCGAGGTCACGGCGCGCCTCCGGCAGACGGCCGACGAGGATGGAGATGAAGATGATGTTGTCGATGCCGAGCACGATCTCGAGCGCGGTGAGCGTTGCGAGCGCGATCCACGCGTTCGGGTCGCTGAGCCATTCGAACATGCCGGTCTCCACGGGGAAAGGATGGGGGGCGCCAGTATCGCGTGAGGCCGGTGTTCACAGCGGCGTGGGGCCATGCCCCGAGGGTGCGCGGCCGCGCTCATCCCGCGTCGGGCCAGGGAAAATTGCCGTTGAGCACCGGCTCGCGCCGCAGCCGCTCGACGGCGAATTCGACGAACGCCCTCACCTTGGCCGCGGCCTTGCGCCCGTCCGCATAGACCACCTGCACCGGCACCGGTGGCGGCTCGTGGTCGGCCAGCACGATGTGCAGTTCGCCGCGCTGCACGTGCGGCGCCACCTGGTACGACAAGGCGCGTGCCAGGCCGCGGCCGGCCAGCGCGGCCGCGATGCCGAGTTCGCCGGTGTTGGCGCTGAGCTGCATGCGCGGGTGGCCGATCTCGCGATCGCCCTTGCCCTTTCGTCCCGGCGGATAGAGCGCCCACGGCGCCACCGCTGCGCCATCGAACGCGAAGCCGATGCCGTCGTGCTGCGCCAGGTCGGCCGCGCTGCGCGGCACGCCCCGCTGCGCGAGGTAAGCCGGCGAGGCCACGATCACTCGGCGCAGTTGCCCGACCGGAATCGCGGTCAGCCCGGAATCGGGCAGGTGCGCGATGCGCAACGCGACGTCGAAACCCTCCTCGAACAGGTGGACGATGTGGTCGACGAAGTACGTGCGTACGCTGACCTGCGGATGCAGCGCAAGGAAATCGAGCACCACGGGCGTGACGTGCAAGCGGCCGAACATCTGCGAGGCGGTGATGGCGAGCAGGCCTTGCGGCACGGCATGCGAACCGCTCGCTGCGGCTTCCGCCCCGGCAACTTCGGCCAGGATCCGTTTGCAGTCGGCAAGGAATCGTTCGCCCACGTCGGTGAGCGCCACGCTGCGGGTCGTGCGCCTCAGCAGCTGCGCCCCGAGATGCGCCTCCAGTGCGACGATCGCGCGGCTGACCGCCGGCGGCGACAGGCCGAGCTGCCGTGCCGCGGGCGCGAAGCCACGGGCGTCGGCCACGGCCACAAAGATCCTCATGCCTTCGAATCGGTCCATCTCATCCTTCCGCCGTGCGCAACGGTGAAGTGTCTCGCACGGGCGTTCATTTCTGCGCCGGTTGCGGCCAAGATGCGACCTTCTCGCCGACCCACCTGGAGCACTCGATGACGACCACGCCGCAGCAACCGATCCGCCTTTACACCTTCCCCCTGTCTGGGCACGCCCACCGCGCCGAGCTGTTTCTTTCGCTGCTCGGCCTGCCGTTCGAGAAGGTCGAGGTCGACCTCGTGAAGGGCGAGCACAAGCAGCCCGATTTCCTCGCGCTGAACCCCTTCGGCCAGGTGCCCGTGATCGAGGACGGCGAGGTCACCATCGCCGACAGCAACGCCATCCTCACCTACCTTGCGCTGCGCTACGACTCGAGCGGGCGCTGGCTGCCGCGCGACCCCGTCGGCGCCGCGACGGTGCAGCGATGGCTCTCGGTCGCCGCGGGGGCGCTGGTCAACGGCCCCGCCAATGCACGAGTCAATGTGCTGTTTCGCCGGCCGCAGGACAACCGCTGCGCAGAGATCGCGCAGCTGCTCTTCACGCGCCTGGAGAGCCACCTCGCCCTGCATCCCTTCCTGGCGGCCGATCACCCGACCATCGCCGACATCGCGCTCTACACCTACACCTCGCATGCGCCCGAAGGCGGCGTGTCGCTCGCTCCCTACCCGCACGTGCAGGCATGGCTCACGCGCATCGAAGCGCTGCCCGGCTTCGTCGGCATGCGCCGCATGCCCACGGCCGACGTGGCGCCCGCCTGAGGGCCGCCACGATGATCGAGAACCCAGCGGTCCCCTTCCACGACGGCGAAAAGACGGTGCAGCAGCGTGTCGGCGTGCGCGAGAAGATCGAGGCGATCGGCCAGCGTGTGATCCGCGATCACATGCCGGAGCAGCACCGCGAGCTGTTCGGCAAGCTGCCGACGCTGCTCATCGGCAGCCTGGACGCGCAGCGGCGACCGTGGGCATCCATCCTCGCGGGGCGGCCCGGCTTCATCAGCACGCCCGACGAGCGAACGCTGCACATCGCCGCCCGCCCCCTGCCCGGCGACCCGCTGGCGGTCCGGCTGGCGCCTGGCGTGCCGCTCGGCCTGCTGGGACTGGAGCCGCAGACGCGCCGACGCAACCGCATGAACGGGACCGTGACCGACGTCGGCGCCGAGGGCTTAAGCGTGCACGTGGACCAGAGCTTCGGCAACTGCCCGCAATACATCCAGTCACGTTCGCCGCAGTGGCGAGACGAGCCGGGTGCGGCGGTCGGTGCGCTGCCGGCGCAGCAGCTCGACGCTGGTCTTAGTCGCGCCGCGCATGCCCTGATGCGGCGCGCCGACACGCTCTTCATTGCCTCGGCATCGCCGCAGGCGCGTGGCCATGCCGGCGCTCACGGCGTCGACGTGTCGCACCGCGGCGGCCGTCCGGGCTTCGTGCACGTCGACACCGGCGCGCCGCACGGCCGCAGCGTGGTCAGCGTGCCCGACTACCGCGGCAACTTCATGTTCAACACCCTCGGCAACATCGCGGCCCATCCGCATGCCGGGCTGCTGTTCATCGACTACGCCAGCGGCGACCTGCTGCAGCTCACCGGCCGGGCGGAGATCGTGTGGGACGGACTCGCGCTGCAGCCCTTCGAGGGCGCGCAGCGCCTGCTGCGCATCGAGGTCGAGATGGGCCGATGGATGCCCGGCGCGGTGCCCCTGCGCTGGAGCGCGCCGGAATTCGCACCGCAGCTCGCCGCGAGCGGCGGCTCGGGCGAAGGTGGCGCCTAGGCGACTGATGCGACGGCCGTTCGGAGATAGCCTCCGGCGATTCTCGACCGGAGACACCGATGAACGACCTCTTCTCCCTGCAAGGCCGCACCGCCCTCATCACCGGCGGCTCGCGCGGCATCGGCCGCATGATCGCCGCCGGCTTCGTCGCCGCCGGTGCGCGGGTGTACATCTCGGCGCGCAAGGCCGAGGCCTGCGACCAGACCGCCAAGGAGCTGTCGGCCGGCGGCGCGCACTGCGTCTCGCTGCCGGCCGACGTGTCGACGCTGGACGGCGTGCACATGCTGGTGGCCGCCTACGCGCGGCACGAGTCGCAGCTCGACATCCTCGTCAACAACGCGGGCGCCGTCTGGGGCGCGGCCTATGACGAGTTCCCCGAGAAGGGCTGGGACAAGGTGGTCGACCTCAACATGAAGACCCCCTTCTTCCTCACGCAGGCGCTCGGCGAGCCGCTGCGCCGGGCGGCCGAGTTCCGCGCCGCCAAGGTCATCAACATCGCGTCGATCGACGGGCTGTCGGTCAATCCGATGGAGACCTATTCGTATGCCGCGAGCAAGGCCGGCCTGATCCACTTGACGCGCCGCATGGCGCTGCGCCTGGTGCAAGACAACATCGTCGTCAACGCGATCGTGCCGGGCGCCTTTGCCTCGGAGATGAACCGCGAAGCCCGCGACCACGCGGCGGAGGTGTCGGCGCACATCCCCGCCGGGCGCATCGGCCAGGACGACGACATGGCCGCCGCGGCCATCTATCTCGCCTCGCGGGCCGGCGACTACGTGGTGGGCACGACGCTGGTGGTCGACGGCGGCGTGACGATCACGCGCTGAGTCCGCTCGCCGAATCTCCCTCAAAAGGATCCGGCGTCGCCCGGAAACACGACCGGCGACTCGTGGCCGTCGGCCGACAGCGCGGAGACGCCGAAGAACCAGTTGTCGACGACGATGTTGTGAAGCGTCGCCGTCTGCGGGTCGCTCGGCGCCGCCGCCACCGGGCGGCTGTGGGTCCATTGCGGATCGGTGGTGTTGCGCCACCAGACGCGGTAGCTCGCCGCGCCCGGTGACGACCGCCAGCGCAGCGTCGTGTGCGGCGACACCGCGCCTTCGATCGTCACGCCGGCCGGCGGCGCCGGCGCCTGCGCCATCGCGGCCATCGCAACCAGGTTCAGCCGCGTCACCTGCGCGAGGTAGTCGAAGTCGACGCCGTCGATGGTGTCGCCATAAGCGATGCCGTTCTCGACCCGCAGGTCCTGGTGCTGGCGCGTGTAGTCCTCGTGGCCTTCGGTCAGGCGAACGGCGGGAAAGCCGGCATCGAGAAACGCCACCTGGTCGCCGCCGCGTCCGTAGCGATCGGTGCGGTACACCATCTGCACCCGCAGGTTGGTGAGGTAGCGCTCGGCCAATCCCGCGATCATGCGGGCAAGGTTGCGCGAGGGCGAGTCGACCTCCCCGCCGTTGTAACGCCGCCGGTTCGCCTGCGCCTGCGTCTCGACGGCCTTGGTGCCCTCGGAGAACACACGCACCCGCGTGTTGTCGCGCACACCGTCCTGCCCACGCGAGTTGCCGATGATGTCGTTGTTCAGGTTCGCCTGCACCTGCCAACCCTGCGCGCGGGCGTATTCGGCGAGGATCTTGCCGCCGACGAGCCCCTGCTCTTCGCCGGACAGCACGCCATAGACCAGCGTCGCGCGGAAGCGGTGCCTGGACAGCACGCGCGCCGCCTCGATCACCGCGGCAACGCCGGAGGCGTCGTCGTTCGCTCCGGGGGCGTCGCTCGTGAAGTTCATGATGTCGCTGACCCGCGAATCGAGGTGGCCGGTGATCAGAATCACTCGGTTCGGGTCGCCGCTTCCGCGCTGGACGGCAACCACGTTGACCACCTCCGTCGGCTGCGGGATGCGCGGACCGGTCACCGTCTTCGACGGCGTGACGACCTCCAGGCAGCGGCCGCAGGCCGCGGAGATCTCGCTGAAGCGCGCCTGCGTCCAGCGCCGCGCGGCGCCGATGCCGCGGGTGTCCGAGCGTGTCTCCGACAGGGTGTGGCGCGTGCCGAAGCCCACCAGCTTCTCGATCGTCGCGCGCAGCTCGCGCGTGTCGACCTGGGCGGCGAGCTCGCGCAGCTGCGGCTGGTCGACGCCGGGCACCTGAGCCTGCGCAATGCCAGCGAGCAACGAAGACAGAACAAGCAGAGCCAGGCGGTGGAACGGCGGCATCGTTTACTCCATGGCTGGAAAAGACACATGAGCTTACCCGCATGGGGCGCACTCTCCGACAAGGCGCCGCGGTCTGCGCTGATGGCTTCGGCGAGGACCGCTGCCTACTCTCGTGCCACTGTCGCGGCCGTGGCAGCTCCACGTGCCACAGCCGCATCGCTTCACAGGAGAAATTCGAATGAATGCTCGCCATACCCTCTCGCCCCTGCTCGCGGCACTGACCGCCGCGCTGGCCTTGGGCGCCTGCGGACGCAACGACGATGAAATGGCCGGTCGGCAGGATGCCGCGATCAGCCGCAGCGATCAGCCGCAAACCGGCACCGCCCCGCGCAGCAGCGCGGCGGCCGGCGCTCAGTTCGCCAAGGTGGTGGACGATGCGTCCATCACGAGCATGATCACCGCCGAGCTGGCGCGCGACGAGGCGCTCGACCCGAGCCGCATCGACGTCGACACCTCCATGGGCCGGGTGGTGTTGCGCGGCTCCGCACCCGATGCCGAGGCCAAAGAACGCGCCAAGCGCATCGCGCAGGGTGTCGAAGGCGTCAAGGCCGTCGACAACTACCTGAGCGTGAGCGGCCAATCGTGAAAGCGTGAAAGCGAGCGCACCGCCGCAGCAGAACTCGAACAACGCGGCGGTGCCCTCGCGCTCTGTAGGCAAGCGCCTACAGTCGATCCACTTCTCACCTGATAGCTTCCATCACGACGGACCGGCACGATCGAGCCAACGGCTCATCGACGGGCCTGCGGAGCAAACGATGGGCGATGACAGCAAGGGACTCCACGAGCAAGGCGGCATTCGACACCTCCCGCCGACGGGTCACCCGGAGGGCGGGCTCGATGCCGGCGCCGACGTGTTCAACGCCATCGGCTACGAAGCCGCCGATCCTTCGCTGCACGCGCCGCTGTGGAGTGAAGCCGTGCAAGCCGGGCCGACAGGAAGAATCCCGCGATGAGATCCGACCAGCTCAGAATGCCCCGCAGCTATGCCGGTGGCGCCGGCGATTTGCGCCGTCAGGCTGCGGCCTGGTGGGCCAGCCTGCCCGATGCCCTGCGCACCCCTTGGCCCATGGCACTCGCGATCGCCACCATCTTTGCCCTTCTGATCGGCTTTCACCAAGTGGTCAAGGAGTCCGTGCGGCAAGGTGAGCTGCTGCGCATGAGCACCGCCACGCGCGCCGAGGCGGTGTGGCGCTGCAATGCGCTGAACAGCGTGCGCAAGCGCGCCGACTGCATGGCGCAGATCGACGCGCCGCAGCACAAGCAGGCCAGCGGGGCGCCGCCGCCAAACACCGCGGCGCTGCGTGCGGCACAGGCCGGCGGCTGAGCGAGCTTCTCCCGCAGGTCAGCGCAGGCGCTCGATCAGGGCCATCGCCGCGGCGGGCGCCCGTTCCTTTGCGCCGCTGATGAAGTACATGAACACGTCGCGCGGCTTCTTCGCGGCCAGCGGCTCGCCCACGTGAGGTAGTTCGGGCGGGTCGCCGCCGGCGGCCCACTGCTTCGCATGCACCGCCCACTGGTCCAGCGCCTTCGGGCCGTAGCCGGTCTTCAATTGGGATTCGGTGCGCATCAGACGTGCATAGACGAAGTCGGCCGTGATGTCGGCAAACGAGGGGTAGTCGTCCGAATCGGTGAACACCGTCGCCACCCGGTGCCGGCGCGCGAGATCCAGGTACTCGGGCGTCTTGAAGCTCTCATGGCGAACGTCCATCACATGGCGCAGTGCCAGACCGTCGACCTCGGCTGGCAGCAGCGCGAGAAAGGCACCGAAGTCCTGCGCGTCGAAACGCTTGGTCGGCATGAACTGCCACACGATCGGACCGAGCTTGGGGCCCAGCTCGCTGATGCCGCTGCCGACGAAGCGCTGCACCGACTCGCCGGCCTCGGCCAACACCTTGCGGTTGGTCGCGTAGCGCGACGCCTTCATCGAGAACACGAAGCCGTCGGGCGTCTCGTCGCGCCACTTGGCGAAACTCGCCGGCTTCTGCGTGCTGTAGTAGGTGCCGTTGATCTCGATGGCGCTCAGCTGCCGGCTGGCGTATTCCAGCTCCCGGCTCTGAGGCCAGCCTTCGGGATAGAAGTTGTTGCGCCACGGCTCGTAGGTCCAGCCGCCGACGCCGACCCGGATCGCGCTCTTTGCCACGTCGAATGCTCCTGAGTGATGGGCTCGGTCTCAGGCACGATCATCGCCGCAAGCAGCGAAGCGCGCAGCAAGGCGTCGGAATCCGTCGGCACATCGGCGGGCCCGCAGGCGGTGACCGCCGCGCCGGCGATCAGCGTGGCGATTGCCACCGTACCGTAGTTCGAAAACAGCCGCAGCGTCATGGCGCGCTCCCTTTGTCATGCATGGACACCGACGTCGTGTCCCTGTGACAAGCATCGCCGCCGCCGGTCGGCGAATCTGCAAGGCGACCGCGGGAGACGGGGTCGGCCCGCAGCGGCCCGCGCTGTAGGACGGCGCCTTGCGCGGCGGCGCCCGTCTACCAGGCGTCGATGGCGCCTGGCAGGCGTGGCCCGATGCGCGCCGACGCGAGGCCCTGCGACAGCCAGCGGCGCGTGTCGGCCGGGTCGATGACGGCATCGATTTCCAGCGTCGCCGCCATGTTGATGGCGCTTCCGTTGGCGTACTGCCGCTCGACCAGTTCGCGGTAGAGCGCTTCGCGCGCCGGCCCCTCGGGCGCGGCATCGAGTTCCTTGCGGTAGCCCAGGCGCACCGCCCCCTCCAGCCCCATCGCGCCGAATTCGCCGCTCGGCCAGGCCACGGTCGCCACCGTCGCATGAAAACCGCCGCCGGCCATCGCCATCGCACCCAGGCCGTAGCCCTTGCGCAGCACCACCGCGAAGAACGGCACCCGCAGATGCGCGGCGGCGAGGAACATGCGGCTCACGTGCCGCACCTGCGCCTGCGTCTCGATTTCGGGGCCGACCATGAACCCGGGGGTGTCGATCAGCGACACCAGCGGCAGGCCGTGCGCGTTGCACAGTTGCATGAAGCGCGCTGCCTTGTCCGCCGCATCGGCGTCGATCGCGCCGCCGAGCTGCGCCGGGTTGCTCGCCAGCAGCCCGATCGGCCGGCCCTCGATGCGTGCCAGCGCCGTCAGGATGCCGGCGCCGAAGCCGGCGCGCAGTTCGATCAGCGTGCCGCTGTCGACCAGCGTCTGCATCACCTGGCGCATGTCGTAGCTGCGCACGCGGTTCTCGGGCAGCGCGTCGCGCAGCAGCAGCGGGTCGGCGGCGGACCACTCGCGCACCGGGCCCTGGAAGCAGCCGAGCAGCTGCTTCGCGGCGGCCACTGCCTGCACTTCGTCGTCGACCAGCAGGTCGATGACGCCGTTGCGCTGCTGCACCTCGCTCGGGCCGATCTGCTCCGGCTTGAAGACACCGAGGCCGCCGCCCTCAACCATCGCCGGGCCGCCCATGCCGATGTTGCTGTGGCGTGTGGCGATGATCAGGTCGCTGCAGCCGAGCAGCGCCGCGTTGCCGGCAAAGCAGCGCCCCGACACGATGCCGATCAGCGGCACCTGGCCGCTCAGGCGCGCATAGCTCGCGAAGGTGGCGACATGCAGTCCGGCGACGATCGGCATATCGGTGTCGCCCGGGCGGCCGCCGCCGCCTTCGGCGAACAGCACGACGGGCAGCTTCTGCTGCAGTGCGATGCCGAGCAGCCGGTCGGTCTTCTGGTGGTTGCGGATGCCCTGCGTGCCCGCGAGCACCGTGGCGTCGTACGCCATCACGACGCAGCGCGACGCCTCGGCGCCGAACAGCTCGCGGTTGACGCTGCCGATGCCGGTCACGATGCCGTCGGCCGGCGTGGCCCTCGCCAGGTCGTCCAGCGAGCGGCGGCTGCGCTGCGCGGCGATGGCGAGCGCGCCGTATTCGACGAAGCTGCCGGCGTCGCACAGGCCGGCGATGTTCTCGCGCGCGGTGCGCTGGCCGGCGGCATGGCGCTTGGCGACGGCGTCGGGGCGTGCCGCATCGAGCGTCAGCGCGAGCCGCTCGTGCAGCGCCTGCAGGTCGGCGCGCAGTGCGCCGACCCGCGCGGTGGGCATGTCGATCGCCGCCGGCGAAGGCATCGCGTTCGCGATGGTGGCGAACTGCATCAGCACGTCGCCCTCGCTCACCATCTCGCCTGCTTGCACCAGCACCGAGCCCACCTGCAGGTCGTGCGGCGCATGCAACTCATGCTCCATCTTCATCGCCTCGAGGACCACGAGCGGCTCGCCGGCGCGCACGGACTGTCCCGGCGCCGCCGCCACGTGCACCACCGTCGCGGCCATCGGCGCCTTCAGCTTGTCGTCGTCACGCATCGTGCTTGCCTCCTGCGCGGCGACTGTAGCCCGCGGGCCGCCGCTGGGCTGACGCCTTGACGACAGGGGCAGGTGATCGCGCAGAATCGCGTCACAAGTCGAGGAAGGGGGTCCATGTGGAACAAGCTCAGTTCGAGCAGATGGTCGCGCGCCTGGAGCGTGAGAGTCGGGCCGCCCCGGCCGCGTATCAGATGAAGGTGGCCGCGCTCGCGCTGCTGGGTTTCCTGATCCTCGGCCTCATCGTCGGCTTTGCCGGCCTCGGCCTGCTCCTGATCGCGGGGCTGGCGGTGGTGACGGTGCTGACCGGCGGCAAGGCGCTGATCCTTCTGCTCAAGTTCGGCAAGCTTCTGTTGTTGCTGGCGATTCCGCTGTGGCTGCTGGTGAAGCTGTCGCTGTCGGCACTGTTCACGCGCCTGCCGGCGCCCCAGGGGCTGACACTGAAGCGCGGTCAGGCACCGGCGCTGTTTGCCGCGATGGACGACATGCGCCGACGCATGAAAGGTCCGCGCTTTCACCACGTGCTGATCACCGACGAGGTCAACGCCGCGGTGGTACAGCGCCCGCTGTTCGGGCTCATCGGCTGGCCGCGCAACTACCTGATTCTCGGACTGCCGCTGCTCGAGGTGCTGTCGCCGCAGGAAGCGCTCGCCGTGGTGGCTCACGAGTACGGTCATCTTGCCGGCTCACACGGGCGCTTCGCGGCCTTCATCTACCGTTTGCGCCACAGCTGGTCGAACCTCCAGGGACTCACCCAGCAGTGGGACGGCTGGGCCAGCCGTCCGCTGCAGCGCCTCGTGCGCTGGTACGCGCCGTATTTCAATGCCTACACCTTCGTGCTCGCGCGCGCCAACGAGTACCAGGCCGATGCCGCGTCTGCGGAGCTGGTCGGCGCGAGCGTGGCGGCCGCCGCCTTGAAACGGGTGAACATCGGCGCCTCGCAGTACGAGCGTTTCGTCGAGCACACCTTCGGCCAGATCCGCGATGCCGCGAGCCCCCCTCAGGATCTCGCGGTGCAGTGGGCCGCCCAGGCCAATCGGCCGCCGCCGGCCGACGAGGTGAGCCAGTGGCTGCGCAACGCGCTGCAACGTGAGTCGCAGGTGAGCGACACGCACCCGGTACTGCGCGAGCGCCTGGGGGCGCTGCCCGGGCAGGCCCTCGCGGCCGGCGAGCTGCCGCCGCCTCTCGCCGGCGAGTCGGCTGCGAGCGCCTGGCTGGGCGCCCAGGCGACGGCATTGCGAGAGACGTTGCAGCGAGAGTGGCAGGAGCGCGTGGCGCAGCCCTGGTCGCAGCGGCACGAGGAACTGCAGGTGCGCCTGCAGCGCCTGGCCGCGTTGCAGGCGCAACCCGACCGCACACTCGACGAGCACATCGAGCAGCTGCGTTTGCTCGTGGACCTGCAGCCGGAGCAGAACCACCTCCATGCCCTGGCCGCGTTCAACGCCGAGCATGCGGATCAGCCGGTGACGCTGTTTCTCGAAGCCTGTGTGCGCCTGGACCAGGCGGATGACCACGGCCTCGCGCTGCTGGAGCGGACCATCGCCCTCGACGACGACGCCATCAAACCGGCCAGCGAGAAGGCTTATGCCTTCCTGAAGCCGCGTGGCGACGAGCGCGCGGCGGCCTGGGCCGATCGCTGGAACCGGCGCGACGCCTTCGAGCAGGCACGCTCGCAGCAGCTGAGCCGTCTCGACGTCGCACACGAACTGCACACCGCCCAGCTGAGTCCGGAACAGCGAGAGCGCGTCAAGTCGGTCCTGGGCCTCGGCGGCAAGGGCGTGCAGCGTGCGTTCCTGGCGCGCCGCGTGCTGCCGGCCGATCCGTCGATCGAAACCTACGTGCTCGGCCTCGAACTCACCTCCTGGGCGCGCCTTCGCGATCAGGAACATGCCATCGTCGAGCGGCTCTCCGAATTCGAGTGGCCAATGCACTTGTTCATCTGCGTGCTGAGCGGCGCGTACAAGCCGCTTCGCGAGAAGCTGGCTTCCCTGCCCGGCACCGAGATCGAGTTCGCTTCGCCCGGCTGAGCCACTGCGGCTGCGGGGCGCGCAGCGCCGGTTCGCCGCATGCCTTATCGTGGCGGCCCGTCCAGACCCACTGCGCATCCGATGAAACGTCTGCTTGCGAGCATCACCCTTGCTCTCCTCGTGGCCGCCACCCATGGCCAGACCATCCCGCCTGTCAGCGGCGAGCCCTACCCGGGCACAATGACGCTGCACATCGACGTGAGCGACCTCGATCGCAAGATCTTCCGCGCGGTGCAGACCGTGCCGGTGCGGCCCGGTCCGCTGGTGCTGTTCTACCCGCGATGGCTGCCCGGCACCCACTCGCCGTCGGCCAATGTCGGCCAGCTCGCCGGGTTGCAGGTGCAGGGCAACGGACAGCGCATCGAATGGAAGCGCGACACGCTGGACGCGCATGCCTTTCACCTCGACGTGCCGGCCGGCGTCGAGGCGCTGAGGCTCGAGTTCCAGTTCGTGTCGCCGCTCGATTCGAGCCACGGCCGCATCACCGCCACGCCCGACATCCTCGGCCTGCAGTGGAACAACGTCGTGCTGTACCCGGCCGGCCACGCGGCGGCGCGCGTCGAGGTGCAGGCGAGCGTGGTGCTGCCTGCCGGTTGGCAGCTGGGCAGCGCGCTCGACGTCGCCACGCGCGAGGGCGACACGGTGCGCTTCAAGCCGGTCAGCGTGGAGACGCTGGTCGATTCGCCGATCTTCGCCGGGCGCCACTACCGTCAGCTCGATCTCGATCCGGGGGCGCGCGAGGCCGGCCGAGCCCCGGTGCGTCTGCACATCGTCGCCGATCAGGCGAACCACCTGGCGGCCACGTCCGAGCAGATCGCCGCGCACCGCGCGCTGGTGACGCAGGCCGACCGGCTCTTCGGTTCGCGCCACTTCGCGCACTACGACTTCCTGCTTGCATTGAGCGAGAACTTCGGCGGCATCGGGTTGGAACACCACCAGTCGAGCGAGAACGGCGTCAAGTCGAACTACTTCACCGAATGGAACAAGAGCGTGGTGGGCCGCGACCTGCTGGCGCACGAGTACGTGCACTCGTGGAACGGCAAGTTCAGGCGGCCGGCGGACCTCACGACGCCGAACTTCAACGTGCCGATGCAGGACAGCCTGCTGTGGGTCTACGAAGGGCAGACCCAGTTCTGGGGCAAGGTGCTGGCCGCGCGTTCGGGTCTGATGAGCGCCGAGCATGCCCGCGACGACCTCGCCGCCACGGCCGCCTGGCTCGACGCGCGTGCCGGGCGCAGCTGGCGCAACCTGCAGGACACCACCAACGAGCCGCTGCTCAACCGCCGCTGGCACCGCGACTGGCCGAGCTGGCAGCGCGGCGCCGACTACTACGACGAGGCGAGCCTTGTCTGGATCGAGGCCGACATGCTGATCCGCGAGGCGTCCCGCGGCCGTCGTTCACTGGATGATTTCGCGCGTGCCTTCTTCGGCGTCGAGCCCGGGCGCGTGACGCCGCTCACCTACACCTTCGACGACCTGGTGGGCGAACTCAACCGAGTGCACGCGCACGACTGGGCGGCCTTCTTGCGCCAGCGGCTGGACAGCCACCAACGCGGCGCGCCGCTGCAGGGTCTCGAAAGGGGCGGCTGGCGCCTTGCATGGAGCGACAAGCCGAGCGAGTTCTACAAGCTGATCGAAGCGCGCCGCAAGATGGCCGACTTCAGCTACTCACTCGGATTCAGCGTCGCCAACGAGGGCCACAAGATCACCAGCGTGACCTGGGGCAGCCCGGCCTTCGACGCGGGGCTCGCGCCCAACACGACGCTGCTTGCCGTCAACGGCCGCAGCTACAAGGCCGAGTGGCTGAAGGACGTGATCACCGAGGCGAAGGCGAGCGGTGCGCCCATCGAGCTGCTGGTCAAGAGCGGCGACCTGTACCGCACGCTGCGTGTGAGCTACCGCGGTGGGCTGCGCTATCCGAAGCTGGAACGCATCGACGGTGCGCCCGATCGGCTGAGCGAGTTGCTCGCACCCCGGTAGCACGGTGACATCCGGGGATTGCTTGCCTCGGATGCGCCTTCCAGCCTACGCGTGGACGTAGGCGTTGCGGTAGCGCTCGACCGTCAGGCCTTCCATGTCGATCTCCGGCTCGCGCCCGGAGATCAGGTCGGCCATCACGCAGCCGGTACCCGCGGCCATGGTCCCGCCGAGCGTGCCGTGGCCGGTGGGCAGAAAGAGATTGGGCAGCCGGGTACCCCCGACGACCGGCGTGCCGTCGGGTGTCATCGGCCGCAGCCCGCACCAGAACTCGGCCCGGCTCAGATCGCCGCCGCGCGGGAACAAGTCGTCGACCACATGCTGCAGCGTGTGTCGGCGCGCGTCGTGGAGCATCAACGTGTAGCCGGCCAGTTCGGCCGTGCCGCCGGCGCGGATGCGCTCGCCCAGCCGCGTGACCGCGACCTTGTGCGTCTCGTCCATCACCGTCGATTCGGGCGCGCCGCGCGCATCGGTGATCGGCACGGTGATCGAGTAGCCCTTGACCGGATAGACGGGGATGCGGATGCCGATGTCCTTCAA
>CAJPFZ010000642.1 GCA_905339355.1 Burkholderiaceae bacterium | reverse complement strand
GCTGATCGGCATCGACCCGCTGCAGCTGCAGCCCGAAGACGACCGCGACGGCAACCGCGCCGCGCGGCCACGCCTGCTCGAGGAGTTCCATCGCCAGGGCGTGCCGCCGCTCATCGAGCGCCGGCTGATCGACGCCAGTGGACGCGAGCGGTGGTTTCGCGCCGCGCGCAGCGCGCTGCGCGACGATGAAGGGCGCCGGCTCTTCCTCGTCGTGTTGCAGGACAGCACGGCAGAACACGCGGCGCGCGAACGCGCCGACCGCTCGGCGCGCGAACTCGACGATTGGTTCCAACTGAGCCCCATCGGCATGGTCCTGTTCGACGAGGCCGGCCTGCTGGTGCGCACCAATCCTGCCTTCGAGGCGTTGGCGGGCGACGTGCCGCCGCTGATCTCCGACGCGTCGCCGAGCCTGCGGCAGCTGCTGTCGTGGGGGCAGGGCGCGGCCCTTCCACAGCTGCAGCCGGGCGGCGCGCCGGTCGTCGGCGAAGGCTGGGTGATGCAGCGCGACGGCACGCAGCGCCGCCTGCGCGCGACCGTGCGCTGCTACCAAACGCCGGGCGGGCAGCGGCGCTTCATGGCGGTGGTCGAAGACCGCAGCATCGAAGAAGAGCGCGACATCGCGCAGATGCAGATCGGCGCGCTGATCGACACCGCCGGCGTGGGCATCGCGACCTTCCAGGAGTCCTCGGGCTGGGTGCGCCAGAGCCAGGCGGCGAGAGCGGCCGGCGCGCCGGCGGCACCCAACGTGCTGCAGTCGATCAGCCGCGACATCGTGATGCCCGACTCGCTGCCCGAATACGAGCGCCTGCAGCAGGCACTGCGCGGCGGCCAGCGGGCGGAGGTGCGCTATGCCGTGAGCCACCCCGACCTCGGCCAGCGCTGGCTGCTGACGCGCGTGGAGCCGGCAACGCTCGCTTCGGGCAAACACACCACGTCGGTCGTCACGCTCGACATCACCGAGCAGCAGCAGAACCTGCAGCGCACCGAGCAACTGCTGCACGAGATGGCCACCATCCTCGAGAGCAGCACCGCCGGCATCGCCTACCTGCGTGCCAACGTGCTGGTGCGTTGCAACAGCCGCTTCGAAGCGATGCTGGGCCTGGCCGGCGGCGGCATCGCCGGCAGCAGCGTGCAGGAACTGTTCGGCGCCTCCGCGCAGGGACAGCGCATTGCGGCCGATACGCTGCAGGCGCTCAACGAAGGCATCACCTACGAGACCGAGTTCGAGGTGTCCGCACGCCGAGGCGGCGACCCGGCCACACGCTGGTATGCGCTGTCGGTGCGCCGCACCGGTCCGCCCGGGCAGGCGAGCCACGCGATCGAGGCGATCGCGGTGCTGTCGGACATCACGCGGCTGAAGATGCAGCAGGCCGAGCTCGAAGTGCTCGCGCGCGACCGCGAGCTGATGTTCAGCCTGTCGGAGGTCGGCATCGCCTTCCTGCGCCACGGGCGGCTGCAGCGCGCCAACGACGCATTGGCGCAGCTCGCGGGCTACCCGGCGGCGGAGCTCAGCGGGCTGCCGATGGCGCAGCTCTTCGCCCAGCCCGCAGATCACGAGCGCCTGTGGGCGCAGCAGGAGCACGCGTTGCGTCAGTTCGGCCGCTGGACCGGCGAGCGCCAGCTGCGCCGCCGCGACGGCAGCCTGCTGTGGGTGCAGGTCAGCAAGCGCCTCGTGGCGGACGGCGACGTGTCCGGCGGCATCATCGCCTCGTACGTGAACGTCGACGCGCGCCATCGGGCCGAGCAGGCGGTGACGCTGCAGGCCGAGCGCACACGCGCCATCCTCGACTCGGTGCTGGTGGGCATCGTGACCGTCGGCGCGAAGGGCATCGAGTGGATGAATCGCTCCGCGCGGCGGATGTTCGGCGGCGATCTTGCGGACTTCATGTGCCAGCCGATCAGCACCGTCGCCACCCCCGACCCCGGCCACCCGTTTCGCCAGACGCAGTACCGCGACGACCTGGCCGAGGGTCAGGCCGAGACCTTCGAATGCAAGGTGAAGGCACGCGACGGGCGCGAGTTCTGGGTCGTCGGCAACGCCGTGGCCACCGGCCATGAGCAAGGCCGGCAGCTCACCTACGCGCTGCTCGACATCGAACGCCGCCGCCAGGCCGAGGCGCGCACGGTCGAGGCGCAGGCCTCGCTGCAGCGCATCATCGAAGCGGCGCCGATGGCGATCACGCTGCGCGACGCGCGAACGCTGCGCATCCTGCAGGTCAACGACGTGGCGGCACGCAGCGTCGAGCGCACGCCGGCGGAGATCATCGGCTGCACGCCCGAGGAGGTGTTCGACCCGGCCATCGCCGCCGAGCGCCGGCGCGACATGGAGCAGGCGCTTGCCTCGCGCAAGCTGACGCAGATCGAGTACCGCGTTGATGTCGGCGGCGAGACGCGCGTGTGGGACACGCGCTACCTGCCCCTGGCCTCGCCCGGCCAGCCGCCCGATCAGCTGCTGCTCGTGGCCACCGACGTGACCGAGCAGCGCGCGGCGCAGGAGGCCAAATTCGAGGCGGCGCTGGCGCAACGCGAGATGCTGGTGAAGGAGGTGCACCACCGCATCAAGAACAACCTGCAGGGCGTGGCCGGACTGCTGCAGCAGATCGCGGCGCGCAAACCAGAGGTGGCGCCGGCGATCGCCGAAGTGGTGGGCCAGGTGCAGGCGATCGCGCAGGTCTACGGGCTGCAGGTCGGCATGACCGGGCCGCTGCGGCTGCAAAGCGTCGTGGAGGCGATCACCGCCTCGGTGCAACGCACCTTCGGCCACCCGATCATGCTGAGCGTGAAAGGGCCATCGCCGCAACAGTGGGCACTGCCCGAGGCGGAATCGATACCGATCGCCCTGTGCGTCAACGAGCTGCTGACCAATGCCGTCAAGCACAGCATGGCCGATCGCGGACCCCATGTCGCCTGCACGCTGGTCTGCGACGACGACGGCGCGCGGCTCTTGATCGCCAACCGCGCCACGCTGCCTTCGGGCTTCAACCTGGCGCGGCTCCCGGGCGGCGTGTCGGGCCTCGGGCTCGTGCGTTCGCTGCTGCCGCGGCGCAGCGCAAGCCTGGAGATCGAGCAGCAGGGCGACCAGGTGGTCGCGACCATCTCCCTTTCGCCGCCAGGCATCACCCGGCTCGCCTCTGGCGCCAATGTGACGGCTTGAATCGAGAGCATGCACTGACGACGGGTTTTCCGTCAGAATCGCGTGGCTTTTCGAGGGGTGGTCCAGTGCAAGGCAAGGGAAAGATCCTGGTGGTGGACGATGACCGGCTGGTGCTCGCCACGCTCGCGCACGGGCTGTCGCAAGCCGGCTACGAAGTGATCGACGCCGACAACGGCGACGACGCCATCCTGCTCGCGCGCGAACACAAGCCCGATCTCGCCCTGCTCGACATCCGCATGGAAGGCAAGAGCGGCTTCGACGTTGCCGCCTACCTGCGCGAGTACTGCCAGACGCCCTTCATGTTCCTGTCCGCGTTCTCCGACGACGAGACCGTGCAGCAGGTGAAGGAACTCGGCGCGGTGGCCTACCTGGTCAAACCGCTCGACATCCGACAGATCGTCCCCGCGGTGGAAGCTGCGTTCGCGAGCGCCGGCCATCACAAGGCCGACAGCGCCTTCACGCCGCTGCGCCGCGAGCGCGCCGCCAACAAGTCAGAGGCGATGGCACCCGCCGTGGCGATGGCCGTGGGCGTGCTGATGCACCGCTACTCGTTGAACAGAGCCACGGCACTCGAGCGGCTGCAGCGCATGGCGAACAACGAAGGCGCAACGCTTCACGAGCAGGCCGAACGGCTGCTCGCCGCGGTCGAGTTGCTGGCCCTACCGTCGGCAAACTGAGCCGCTGCGTCAGCGATCCGCCAGCGTGAAATGAAAGCTTGCGCCGCGGTCGACCTCGGCCTCGGCCCAGATGTCGCCGCCATGGCGGCGCACGATGCGCCGCACCGACGCGAGCCCGACGCCCGTGCCCTGGAAATCGGTGGCGCTGTGCAGGCGCTGGAACACGCCAAACAGGCGGTCGGCGAAGCGCATGTCGAAGCCGGCGCCGTTGTCGCGCACGGCGAACGACGGCCCCGGCTGCTGCGCATCGCGGCCGAACCAGATCTGCGGATCGCGGCACTTGCCGGTGTATTTCCACGCGTTGCCGAGCAGGTTTTCGAGCACCACGCGCAGCAGCGTCGGATCGCCCTGCACCTGAAGGTCGGGTTCGATGAAGAACTTGACCTGCCGCTGCGGCGACTGGCGGCGAAGGTCGTCGGCTATATAGTGCGCGAGCTGCGACAGGTTGACCGGCTGGCGCGCCAGCGGCTGCGTCGACAGCTGCGACAGCGCGAGCAGCGCATCGATCATGCTGTTCATGCGCGCGGCGGCGCCCAGCACCCGGTCGAGGTGGTCGTTGCCGACGCGGTCGAGCAGGCGGCCGTAGTCTTCCTTGAGGATCTTGGTGAAGCCTTCGACGACCCGGATCGGCGCCCGCAGGTCGTGCGAGACCGTGTAGCTGAACGACTCGCGCTCGTTGTCGTGCGGGGTTTCGAGGGGAGTCGCAGGCGCCGGCGCCGGAGCGGGCGCGGAGCTCGATGATGCCGCCGGCGCGGCGCCCAGCACCCGTGCGGTGCCGACATAGCCGCTGAAGTTGCCCAGCGCATCGGTGAGTGGCGTGGCGCGCAGCCGGCAGGCCGCGACGCTGCCATCGGCGAGCGTCAGCTCGGCGACCACGTCGCCGATGGGCGCGTGCGCTTCGGCGCAGGCGCGCAGGGCCGCCGAGCCCGGGCAGCGGAAGTGCGTCCACAGCTCGCCGCTGCCGGCCGGCGCCCACGCATCCGACGGGGCGTCCTGGGGCGGGCGAAGCTGCGTCACGCGATGCTCGCGGTCGCTTTGCCATTGCCAGACGTCCAGCAGGTTCGACAGCGCCTGCGCGCGCACCCGCTCCGCCTGCAACGCCCGTCGCAGCGTGCGCTCGCGCTGCAGCAACAGTGCGCCGAGCGCGAGCAACACGAGCACGGCGAACGCCGCGGCGGCCCAGGCCGCCACACCGCCGCCGGCAGTCGAGTCGGCCGCCCAGGCCGGCGCCGCGCCGAGCGTGGCGGCGGCAACGGCGACCGTCCGCGCGGCACGCAGCGGCGGCAGGCTCAAGCAAGCAGGAGGGACGGTGGGAGTGGCCAAATTCAAGTTCAGGCTGGACGGGCCGAAATCAGGGGGCGTGGCCGGGCGAGGTTGGTCGGAAACGCGTCAGCCCGTGCACTTTTCACGCGTCGCGGTGGGCTGCATCCATGGTCTCACAGCATGCTGCCATATCTGTCCCGCGTCTCGCTTTGGCTCGCCGCACTTGCAGCGGCTGCGTCATTGTTCACGCCCGGGCAGCAGGGAGCCTGGCTGGCCTCGATCGCCATGGCGGCACTGATCGCGGCCCTGGTGCTTCGCCGCTTTCACCTGAAGGCACAGCCGCCGCCGCTGCTGGACCTCGACCACCCGCCGCTGCTCGACGATGCGGCGCTGCTCGACGCTGCACGCGTGCTCTCGCGTTGCATCGCCGAAGCCGGCTCGCTCGAGGCGGCAGTGCGCGACTTGCGCGAGGAGCTGATCCACGAACTGGGCGTGCACGAGCTGATCCTGCACGACGCGGGCGACGCGGCCGGCGGCCGCCTGGTGGTCGCCGATCGCTTCCCGCTCGGTCGCGCGCTGCAAGGCAACGAGATCGCCGGCAGCAGCGAGGCCGGCTTCGCGCTGCCGGTGGCTCGTGGCGGCGACGTGATCATGCTGCTCGAAATCAAGGGCACCGAAGTCCAGGTCGAGCCCGAGGCGCTGCTGCGCCTGCTGGCGCTCCTGAAGGTGCAGCTCGACGCTTTGGCGGCGCGCGGCCCCTTGGCGCCGGCAGCCGGCGACTCGCTGCCGCAGACGCAGCGCCTCGACCAGCGCGAGCTGGAGGAGTCGCAGGCGCGCTACACCGAGCTGGCCGACACGATGGAGGACACGCTGTTCGTCAGCAACCCCGAGCGCAGCCACTTCGACTTCCTCGCGAGCAACGCTTTCGAGACCTTCGGCATCACGCGCGAGCAGTACCTCGAGCGCCACGGCGCGATCCTCGACCACCTGATCGAGGAAGACCGGCCGCTGCTGCAGGAGCGCCGCGAGCGCGAACGCCGCGGCGAACCGGCCGACGTCACCTACCGCATCGACCATCCGCGCAAGGGCGTGCGGTGGATCCGCTCGCGTTCGCGCACGCGGGTGCTGCCCGACGGTACGCTGCGGGTGTACGGCCTGGTGTCTGACGTGACGCGCGAGCGCGAGCACGAGGTCGAGCTCGAACGCGCGCGCGACGAGGCCGAGGCGGCGAGCCTGGCCAAGAGCCAGTTCATGGCCAACATGAGCCACGAGATCCGCACACCGATGAACGGCATCCTCGGCATGACCGAGTTGCTGCTGGGCACGCCGCTCAACGACAGGCAGCGGCGCTTTGCCAAGGCCGTCTATCGCTCGGGCGAATCGCTGCTGGAGATCATCAACGACATCCTCGATTTTTCGAAGATCGAGGCCGGCAGGCTGGAACTGGCGCCGACTGACTTCTCGCTGCGCGCAGTGGTCGAGGACACGCTGGAACTGCTGGCGCCGCGCGCCCATGAGAAGGGGCTGGAGCTGAGCTTCCATGAGGCGAGCGGCGTGCCGGCAAGCGTGCACGGGGACCCGCTGCGGCTGCGCCAGATCCTCACCAACCTGGTCGCCAACGCCATCAAGTTCACCGAACGCGGCGAGGTGGTCGTGGACTTGCGGCTGGCTGATTCGCCGGTGAGCGACGAGGGCGAGGCCGGTGCCGGTCATTCCCAGGCGCCCGGCCCAGCGTCTGCGGGGGAGGCGGACGCCGAAGGCGAACACGGGCAGCCGATCAGGTTGCGCTTCAACGTTCGCGACACCGGCATCGGCATCGACGCCGACATGCTGCCGCGGCTGTTCAGCGCCTTCATGCAGGCCAACGGGGGCATGTCGCGGCGCTACGGCGGCACGGGCCTGGGCCTTGCGATTTCCAAGCAGCTGATCGAACTGATGGGCGGGCGGATCAGCGTTCACAGCGCACCCGGCGTGGGCTCGCAGTTCGTGGTGGATCTGCCGATGCAGCCGCCGACCGGCGAGAACCGGGTGCAGGAGTTCGACGGCGTGGATCTGAGCGCGATGCGGGTGCTGGTCGTCGAGGATCACGAGACCAACCGCACCGTGCTGGAGAACATGCTGGGCGCCTGGGGCATGGACGTGACCCTGGCCGAAGACGGGCAGCAGGCGCTGGACATCCTGCGCGGCAAGACGGTGGTCGACCCCCGGTTCGACCTGGCGCTGGTCGACATGCGCATGCCGAGGGTCGACGGCGTGGAGTTCGCCCGCGCGCTGAAGGGCGATGGCAGCCACCCCGCCATGAAGCTGATCCTGCTGTCGTCGGTGTCCTCTCCCGAGCACGTGCGTACCGCGCAGCTGGCCGGATTCGACCGCTTCGTCGCCAAGCCGGTGCGCAAGGCCGAGCTGCGCCAGGCCGTTCTCGGTGTATCGGCCCAGCTGCGCGATGGCGCCCCGCTGGCGCCGCGGCTGCAAGGCCATGTGCTGGTGGTCGAGGACAATCCGGTCAATCAGGAGGTGATCGGCCAGATGCTGCGCCGCCTGGGCCTGAAGGTGCGGGTGGCCGCCGGTGCGCTGCAAGGCCTGCGTGCGCTGTGTGAGGCACACTTCGACTTGGTGCTGATGGACATCCAGATGCCCGGCATGGACGGCGTGGAGGCGTTAAGCTGGTTCCGCCGCAACAACGACGGACGCTTCAATTTCGTCACGCCGAGCGATGCGCCGGTGATCGCGGTCACGGCCAATGCCCTCGGCGGCGACCATGACCGCTTCATGGCGCTGGGATTCGATGACTATCTGTCCAAACCGTTTCGACAAAGCCAGTTGCTTGCCATGCTGACCAAACGCCTGAGCCCCTTGAGCGCGCCCACCGATGAGGCGCCGCTGCCCGGCGCCGCGCCGCACAGCGCCGACGCCGCCTGGGCGGGTGCCGCCGACTCGGTGCTCGACGCCGAGGCGCTGCAACGGCTGCGCGAACTGGACCCGAAGGGCGAGAACCAGTTGCTGTCGCGCGTGATCAAGGCCTTCGAGTCCTCGGCCGGGCGGCTGTTGCCGCAGCTGCTGGACGCCCAGGGCACCGGCGACATGGCGGGGGTGCGGCATGTGGCGCACACGCTGAAGTCGTCCTCGGCGAGCATCGGGGCGATGAAACTGTCACAGCTGTGCGCCGACATGGAAGCGAAGATTCGCACGGATCAGCTGGATAACCTCGATGCCCGGGTCGACGCCATGTGCGCCGAGCTCGAGATCGTGTTACAAGCTCTCAAACGGTTGTCTGGGCCTGCCGACGCATGAACCGACCGCAGCTCGTAGCCGCTTCAATACCATGAACCCGAGCGTTGCACTGGGGGACGAAGACTCATTGGGGCAGCCGCGGGTGCTCCTGGTCGACGACGACGAGGTCAACCTGCTGCTGACCTCGATCGCCCTGCGCGAGCGGGGTTTCTCGATCACCGAGGCCACGAGCGGCGAACGCGCGATCCAGATCCTTGCCGACTGGCTCCCCGACGTGGTCGTGCTCGACGCGATGATGCCCGGCATGGACGGCTTCCAGACCTGCCGCGAGCTGCGCGCGCTGCCGGGTTTCGAATCGCTGCCGGTGCTGATGCTGACCGGGCTCGATGACGACGCCTCGATCAACCGCGCCTACGAAGCAGGCGCCACCGACTTCTTCGTCAAGTCCACGCATTGGAGCCTGCTGGCCGGGCGGCTGCGCTATCTGCTGCGCTCGTCGCGCACGCGCATGGAACTCGAGCGCAGCAAATCCAAGCTCGCCCGCGCGCAAGACCTGGCGCGCATGGGCAGCTTCGACTGGCGGCGCGACCAGGGCGGGCCGGTGTTCTCGGTCGAGGGCCTGCGGGTGTTCGGCCTCGGCCCCGGGGCG
Organism: Burkholderiaceae bacterium; assembly: GCA_905339355.1. Classification (GTDB taxonomy): domain Bacteria; phylum Pseudomonadota; class Gammaproteobacteria; order Burkholderiales; family Burkholderiaceae_C; genus Albitalea. The sequence continues at coordinate 3,767 of CAJPFZ010000642.1, read as the reverse complement.
CGCCTCGAGTTCCGGCAGCTGCTTCGCATGCTGCCGCCCGAAGACCGCGCCGGTTTCATGACGGTGCTGCACGACGTGATCGGCCACAGCTCGGTGCTCGCCACCGACATCCCGGTAACGCTCGCCGACGGCCGCCAGCGCATCGTGCACACCGAAGCGGAGCCCGAGTTCAACGAACACGGCAACCTCGTCGGTTACACGGGCATCGTGCAGGACGTGACCGACCGCCGCATGGCCGAAGACAAGATCCGCCACCTCGCGAACTTCGACGCGATGACGGGCCTGCCGAACCGCCGCCAGCTGATCTGGCGCACCGAACGCGCGCTCGAATACGCGCGCCGGCTCAACCACCAGGTGAGCTTGCTGCTGATCGACCTGGACCGCTTCAAGGTCATCAACGACACGCTCGGCCACGGCGCCGGCGACGAGCTGCTGATCGAGGTCGCGCGGCGCCTGCGCTCGTGCGTGCGCCACTCCGACCAGGTGATGGAAAGCTCGCTCGAAGCCATGGGTTCGCGTTCGCACCGCACGCTGGAGGCGGTCGGGCGGCTGGGCGGCGACGAGTTCGTCGCGCTGCTGCCCGAGGTGACCGACGAGCGCGACGCCGAACGCGTGGCGGTACGCATCCTCGACCTGATGCGCGAGCCGATATTCGTGGGCGGCCAGGAGTGTTTCGTGACCGCGAGCGTCGGCATCGCGATGTACCCGCGCGACGGCCTCTCGGTGGCGGACTTGCTGCGCAACTCCGACATCGCGATGTACTCGGTGAAGGCGCAGGGGCGCAACGCCGCATCGCTCTACCGCCCGCAGCTGGCCGGCAAGGGGCGCGAGAAGCTGGAGCTCGAAAGCGCGCTGCACAAGGCGATCGAGCGCAACGAACTCGTGCTGCATTACCAGCCGAAGATCGACGTGCGCGCGGCCAAGATGGTGGGAGCCGAGGCACTGATGCGCTGGCAGCGCGGCGGCGTGCTGGTGCCGCCGGGCGACTTCATTCCGCTGGCCGAAGAGACCGGCCTGATCATCCCCTTGAGCGAATGGGCGATCCGCGAGGCGGCGCGCCAGGCGCGCGTGTGGCAGGACAACTTCGGCTTCGCGGACTCGATCGCCGTCAACCTGCCCAACCGCCTGTTCGAGCGCACCGACCTGGTCGAGCACATCCACCAGGCCGTCACGATGTACGGCGTGCCGCACCACGCGATCGAACTCGAGATCACCGAGACGGGCCTGATGAAGGATCTGCAGAACGTCATCCCGTCGCTGCACCGGCTCAACGAAATCGGCGTCGAGATTTCGATCGACGACTTCGGCACCGGCTATTCGTCGCTCGCCTACCTCACCACGCTGCCGATCTCGGAGCTGAAGATCGACCGCAGCTTCGTGCGCGACCTCGGCCTCACGCCGCAAAGCTCGGCGGTGGTCACGGCCATCATCGCGCTCGCCCGCTCGCTCGGCCTGCGCGTGATCGCCGAAGGCGTGGAGAACCTGCGCCAGATGGAGGTGCTGCACCGGCTCGGCTGCGGCGTGATGCAGGGCTTTCTGTTCAGCAAGCCGCAGCCGCCCGAAGACATCGAGAGCTGGCTGCAGCAGACCGTGCTGCCGAAGAAGGCACCATGGATCGGCAGGGCGGGCGACAGCGACTTCGCCGACACCCTGCGTGGCACCGACCCCCGCGGAGGCCATCGCGCCAATCCGGCGGCCTGACGAGAGTCCCCCATGGCGACCCCGCCGAAAAGCACTCCCGCTCACTCTTCGACAGAACTACCGCCCGCCCAGCTGGCCAAGGCCGCGCTGCGCCGCCTGGTGATCGCCAAGCTTGAACCGACGCCGGAGAACTACGCCCATGCCTACCAGCAGGAAATGGGGTCTTCCGTGCCTGCGGCGGCTTTGCCCGAGCGTGCGCAGCGCCTCATCGACAAGCTCGCCGCCCGCGCCCTCGAAGGCGAGGCCGCGGGCGCACTCGGCGCGGCAATGGCCGAAGGGCGCTGGGAGCAGGCGGAGCGCTTGCTGGAGGCGCAGGACGACGGCGGCGAGCAGCTCGCCGAGCTGATCGACCGCATCGTGCGCGGCGTCGAGCGGCGCAGCCGCCAGTGGACGCCGGGGCGCAAGAAAGACAGCCTGCACCGCGTGCTGGCCGGCAGCCGCGGCGACGCGGGCCGCCTGCAGCAGCGCCTGCGCCAGCTCGTCACGAGCTGGGACACCGAGTCGCCAGACGGCGTGGATCCCGGCAGCAGCGGCGACACCATGCCCATGCCGCTTCCCGGCGACACCATGCCGGCGGCGCTGGACGAGGCCCCGCTGCAGCGGATGACGCTTGCGCCAACGCCGGCAACTGCGCCGGCAACAGCGCCGGCTGAGGATTCGGCGCAGCTCGAATGGAACCGCGTCGTCACGAGCCTCGAAGGCAGCGTGCGCCACGCGCTGCCGACCGCCGAGAACGACAGCCGCACGCTGGCCGAGGCGATCGCCGACGCCACCCGCCGCATCCAGATCGAAGGCGCGACCCCGCTGCTGGCGCAGGAGCTGTCGATGCTGTGCCAGCGTGCCGACCGCGTGCTGCAGCACCGCCACCACCTGCTCGAACAGATGGGGCAGCTGTGCCGCGACCTGACTGCGAGCCTCACCGACCTGGCCGAGGACGACAGCTGGGCCAAGGGGCAATGCGACGCCATGCGCCTGAAGATCGAGGAGGGCCTGACCGCGCGCGGCGTGAAATCGGTGAGCGAGCTGCTCAACACGACGCGCGAGCGCCAGAGCCAGCTTCGCCTCGAACGCCAGCGCGCCCGCGACGCGCTGAAGTCGCTGATCAACCGCATGCTGAGCGAGCTCGACGAACTCGGCTCGCAAACCGGCCGCTTTCACGAGAGCGTGGGGCGTTATGCCGACGTGATCGAAAAGGCCGACTCGCTGGAGAGCCTGGCCGGCGTGGTGCGCGAGATGGTCGAGGAGACGCGCACCGTGCAGGCGCTGGTCTCGCAGACGCAGCAGCGCCTGCACGACGAACACACCAAGGCCAGCGGCCTGACCGAGCGCGTGAACGAGCTCGAGAGCGAACTGCGGCGCCTGTCGGAAGAAGTGTCGACCGACCAGCTGACGCAGATCGCCAACCGGCGCGGCCTCTTGAACGCCTTCGAAGCCGAACGCTCGCGCATGGAGCGCACCGGCAGCACGCTGTGCATCGGGCTGCTGGACATCGACAACTTCAAGCGCCTGAACGACGAACTCGGCCACAGCGTGGGCGACGAGGCGCTGCGCTCACTGGCGGCGGTGGTGAGCCGCACGCTGCGACCGACCGACCTGACGGCGCGCTACGGCGGCGAGGAGTTCGTCGTGCTGCTGCCCGACACGCCGGTGGAGGAGGGCCAGCTGATCCTCACCCGGCTGCAGCGGTCGTTGAGCGGCGGCTTGTTCATGCACGAGCAGCGGCAAGTGTTCGTGACCTTCTCCGCGGGCGTCACTGCATACAAGCTGGGCGAACGCATCGAAGACGCCCTGGAGCGCGCCGACCAGGCCTTGTACGAGGCCAAGCGCACGGGCAAGAACCGCACTTGCGTCGGCTAGCGTTCGGGTTTGCAGCTTCTGCATGAACAACGGCCCGCGCGAGGCGGGCCCGTTGCAGGAGCGGTGCAGACTCAATGCAACGCGAGCGGATCCGGCTGAGCCGCGGGCGCTGCCGGCGCGAAGTGCCCGCGCGCCATGTCCATCAACAGGGTGCCGAACCAGGCCGATCCGAGCCCGGTGGCGTAAAGGCGCTCCTCCCCCGTCGAGCG
>CAJPFZ010000641.1 GCA_905339355.1 Burkholderiaceae bacterium | reverse complement strand
CCCTGCGCGAACACCATCGTGCGCGTGGTGCGCAGCACCTGGGCCTCGCCTTGCACCCACGCACCCAGCGGCGACGGCGCCAGGTAATCGATCTGCAGACTGATCGTCGGCAGGAAGCGCTGCGCGATCTCGCTGACCCGCCGGTGTGCCGTCATGGGCAGCAGCATGTCGCAAAAGCTCGCCATCATGCCGCCGTGGCAGATGCCGAGCGGGTTGGTGTGACGCGCTTCGACGCGGAACCCGAGCTGCACGATGTCGCCGTCGTGACGCAGGTAGATCGTTGGCAGCGATGAACTCGCCGCCGGCGGGCATCGGCGCAAATCCGGCCGGAACGACGATCGTCGGGCGGCTCATGGCGTTTCCTGCCGCACGTCGGCATCGAAGCTCACGCCGGCCGCCGCGAGCCCCTCCCAGGCCGGATAGGTGCGCGCGAAGTCGTTCACGATGCGTTCGAGCGGCATGTCGTCGAAACTGCCGCGCTCGCTGACGTACTCCATGTGCCGCCGGCCTTCGCAATCGAACGGGTGGTAGAGCGAGTCGCTGCGGCCGTCCCACTCGAGCGGCAGCAGGCCGAAGCGCTCGCACAGATCGTTGTTGAACGCCGGCGTGGCCTTGATCCAGCCGCCATCGAGCCACAGCTCGGCGAAGCCGTGCCAGATGAACAAATCGGTCTGCATCGCCCGGCGCATGCGTTCGGTCGACAGGTGGTTGCGCACGTCGGCATAACCCACGCGTGCCGGGATGCCGGCGGCGCGCGCGGCAGCGGCCATGAGGGCGGCCTTCGGCACGCACCAGCCGAAACCCTGCTCGATCACGCGGCTCGCCCGCATGCCATCGGGCGAAAGATCGATGCGGTACGGGTCGTAGCGGAACTGGTCGCGCACGGCGCGGTACAGCGACACCGCGCGCTCGCGGTCGTCTGCGCCCAGCGCATGCCGCTCGGCGAATGCGGCGACCGCCGGATGGTCGCTGTCGATCAGCGCGGTCGGCGCGAGTGATGCGGCGTGGGGTGGTGAGGTCATGGCAGGCGTCTGCGGCGTTCGGCACAGCGTACCAAACATCGAGCCGACGAGCATGGGGTCAGCTCTGCGCGGCCGGCACTTCGAAGGTGGCGACCTCCAACTCCCCCTCGACCAGTGTGATGCGCACGCGGTAATCGCCCTGCGGCATGTCGGCCGAGGGCTGCTGCGCCTTTTCGAGTGAGGCGAACAGCGCTTGCGGATCGTGCGCGAAGGCCACCCAACGGGTTTCCTGCGGCGCCAGTTCCGGCCGTGCCGCGTGCCGCACCAGCTGCGCCAGCTCCAGGCAGCTGCGCTCGTAGGCCAGGATGGCAGGCAGGTGTTCGTTCAACTCATGCGCGTCGTCGGCGGCGAGCCGGCGTTGCACGAGTTCGGCGAACGGCTGCTCCTCGCCTTGCAGCTGCACGTTGTCGGGCAGCCGCGCGCTCCACAGTTCATCCAGCACGCCGCGCAGCGCCCGGCCGAGCAGCACGCAGGTCATCGGGAACGCGTCGTGGATGGAGGCGAAGCGGTTGGCGCGGGCCAGTGTGCAGGTCAGCGCCATGCCGGGCTGGCGCACCACCGCGGCGAGGCGACGCGCCTCGCGCGGCAACAGGTCGTAGGCGGCGAGCGCCTGCTCGCCGCGCGCGTGCACGGCATTGGCGAAACCGACGTCCAGCGTCATCGAGGTCAGCGCCCGCTGGAATTCTCGCAGCGACATATTCGCTTCAGGCTGTCTGCAAAGCCTGCGCGGCGTGCCGCCGCAGCACCGCGCGCGCGCGATCGAGCTGCTCGAGCACGCCCGTGTCGTGCAGCATCGGCCAGCTGGATTCGTGGAACTCGAAGGTCACGCCCCGCAGGGCACTCGTGTGCGGCACCACGGCCTCGAGCAGCGCCCACACCTCCTCGGCGACCGGGCCGGTGTGCGAATCGGTGTGGAATCCCATCGTCCGCTGGCCACCCGCCACATGGATCTCCACCACCTTCGCCAGATCGAGCGAGCGAAGGAAGCCGTGCGGGTCGAAGCCGTGATTGACGGCATTGGTGTGAACGTTGTGCAAGTCCAGCAAGAGGCCGCAGCCGGTGCGCTGCATCAGGCGGTTCAGGAACTCGGCCTCGCCCATGTCCTGCTCCGGGAAATCGACGTAGTACACGTTGTTCTCGAGCAGGAACGGGCAGCCCAGGAGGGATTGAACTTCCTCGACACGCGGCACCAGCAGCTCGAGCACTTCGTCGTCGTACGGCACAGGCAACGCCACCGAGGCGTTCACCTCATGCCCCGAACCCACGCGGGTGAACGACAGGTGTTCGCTGACCCAGCTGCAGCCGAACCGCCGCCGCCATGCCGCCAGCTGGTCGACGTACGGCAGGTCGAACACGTCGGCGCTGCACAGCGACATGCCGATGCTGTGCATGGCGAGCACGCGCTGCCCCATGGCACGCTCGACCACCGCCACCGCGGCGGGCAGTTCTTCGAAGCGCGACGCGCTGCCCGGGCCGGCGTCGGACCAGCAGCGGTCCGGGATCACCGCCAGATGATCCAGCGCCCCGGCGTGCGCCTGCACGAACTCGATCAGCGCGGGGTTGAACAGGACGCCAACCCCAGGCTGCAACTGCTCGGCCATCGGCGTGTCAACCGCCGATCTGCACGTTCATGTCGATGTCGTAGCGCTGTCGGATGTCGATGTCGAAGCCCGAGATGCAGGCCGAGCAGGCTTTCAGGCCGAGCTTCTTGAGCAGGTCGCGGTTGCGCGTGACGTTCTTCTGGATCGCGGTGGTGATGTCGTCGATCTTCGCCTTCGGATCGACCAGCACGGTGGCCGATGGCCGGCCGCCACAACAACCCACCTTCGAGATGTGCACGAGAGCTTGTGCCATGAACACGTCCTCCTGATGAGGCCGCGGCCCGTCCGCAGCCAGGAAGCGGATCATGGGCAGTTGTTTCGCGTTGTCAATCCCACACGGGCGACAAACGTGGGGCTCGAGGCTTCGGGCTTCAGGCCCGGTATTCGTTGGGCGTCTTGCCCGTCCAGCGCTTGAACGCGCGGCGAAAACTCGCCGCGTCGGAGAAGCCCAGCGCCGCGGCGATGTCGTCGCTCTTCAGGATCGAGGATCTCAGATAGTCGATCGCGAGTGCCCGGCGAACACCGTCGAGCAGCTCGACGTACGACGAACCCTCGGCCTCCAGCTTGCGCCGCAGCGTTCGCGAGGTCATGCACAAGGTGGCGGCGATCGTGTCCAGGTCCGGAAAGCGTCCGGGCGTTCGGGTCAGCTCCTCGTACACGCGGCGCGTGATGCCGCACTGCCACTTGAACTCCTCCAGCAGCCGTGCACAGCTGCGCGAGACCTGCGTGGCGGTCATCGCGTTGGCCAGCTGCGGCGCCCGATCGAGCCAGTCGGCCGGGTAGTGCAACTCGTTGCCCGGCTGGTCGAACTCGAGAGGGCAACCGAATACCTGCGCCATGTGCGACGCGTGCGGCGGCGCGGGACCGGCGATAAGGGCCTTGGCGGGAACGCACCACGCGCCCATCACGTCCTTGGTGATGGTGATGTGGGCCGTGACCTGCAGGTCGAACAGGAAGCGGTGCAGCTCAGGGCTCAGGTCGCGCAGAACCAGTTCGTCGATCGTGGGGAAGAACCATTTGGCCATGTCGCCGTCGCAGCGCCAGCGGATCGGCATCGTCGGATTGGCCAGGCGGTGGTAGCGCACGCCCGTGTCGAACGCGTGCCGCATCGTCTCCGAACACAGCAGCGCATAGCCGTACATGCCGTAGCTGGAGGCATGCAGGCGCTGCCCGACGCGCAGGCCGCCATCGCTGCCGCCGTACAGGCGCACAGCGTTCCGCGCAGCTGTCAGAAACTGGCCGAACGAGGTGCGCGTGTCGGGGTCGCCCAGCGCATTCACGTCCAGGCCGGTTCCGACCAGGACATCTTCGGCGCGCGCGCCGGATTCCACCATCACCTTCACGATGGCCGCGATCTTGATCGGCGCATGCACCTTCTCGCCCCGCTCGATCGGAGCGGCGCCCTCGATGCTCGAGGCGGGGGGCCTGTGGGGGAGCGCCGTCGCGGGCGTGGGGATCATGGGCGGTCGCGCAGGCGTTGTCCGTTTCGGTCCCCATTGTTTCCTCTGCGGCCCTGGTCAGGAACAGGGCATTTCCCGATGTGCGTATTGCGCAGCGTGGCGGCCGTGGATCGCGATGGGGCTGATGAGGCAGGACGGCGTTCATCCCGCCAGCTCATCGAGGCGCAGCGGCAGCTTGCGCAGGCGCTTGCCGGTCAGCGCGAACAGCGCATTGGCCACCGCCGGCGCAATCGGCGGCGTGCCCGGCTCGCCCACCCCGCCCGGCGGCGCGTTGCTGGGCACGATGTGCGTGTCGATGCGCGGCATGCCGGCGAGCTTGACGGTGTCGTAGCTCGGGAAGTTGCCCTGCTCCACGCGCCCGCCCTTGATCGTGATCTCGCCATGCAGCGCGGCGCTCAATCCATACACGATCGCGCCTTGCATCTGGGCCTCGACGGTGTCCGGATTCACCACCGTGCCGCAGTCCAGGGCGCAGACGACCCGATGCACGCGCACCTCGCCGCCGGCGACGGACACCTCGGCGACCTGGGCACAGATGGAGCCGAACGATTCATGCAGCGCGATGCCGCGCGCGCGCCCCGCCGGCAACGCACGGCCCCAGCCCGCCTGCGCAGCCGCCAGCTCGAGCACCGCCCGGTGCCGCGGGTGCCGGCCGAGCAGGCTGCGGCGGTAGGCATAAGGATCCTGCCGCGCCGCGTGCGCCAGCTCGTCGATGAAGCACTCGGTGAAGAAGGCGTTGTACGAGTGGCCGACGCTTCGCCACGAACCCACCGGCACCGGCGTCTTCGAGCGAATCTGGCGCACGCTCAGGTTGGCGATGTCGTAGGGGAGATCGAACGCGCCCTCGATGTGGTTCTTGTCCGGCATGTCCATGGCGAGCGACGGCATCAGGCGTTCCATCGTTCCAAGCCCGACCGAAGGCGCGCACACGCGGTTGAGCCAGGCGAGCGGCCGCCCTGCGTCGTCCAGCGCCGCTGCGAAGCGCGCGACCGCCGCCGGGCGGTACATGTCGTGCTGCATGTCTTCTTCGCGCGACCAGGTCAGCTTCACCGGCGCGCCGCCGGTCTTCATCGCGATGGCCACCGCCTCCTCGACCATGTCGAACTCCAACCGACGCCCGAACCCGCCGCCGAGGTAGGGCACATGCAGCGTCACCTTGTCCACGTCGACGCCGGCCACCTTGGCCGCGCGCATGCGCGCAAAGGACGGCACCTGGGTGGAGTTCCACACCGTGACCCGGCCATCGCTCACCTGCGCCACGCAGTTGATCGGCTCCATGGCCGCATGGGCCAGGAAAGGCACCTCGTACAGCGCCTCGACCTTGCGTGCGGCGCTCGCCAGCACGCGCTTCGCGTCGCCCTCGCTGCGAAAGCCCGAGCCACCATGCGCGTCCAGCTCGCGCCGCAGCTGCGCCGAGATGTCGGCCGACGACAGCCTCGCGTTGGGCCCCTCGTCCCAGACGATGTCCACCCGGTCGAGCGCCGAGCACGCGCGCCAGGTGTTGTCGGCCACGGCGACCACGGCGCTCGCGCCCAGCTGGAACACGTTCTTCACGCCGCGCATGTGCCGCGCGGCAGAGCCGTCGAAGGACTTGACCGTGCCACCGAACACCGGGCAGTGGCGGATGGCGGCATGGCAGAGCCCGGCGGGCCGCACGTCGATGCCGAACACCGCCCGGCCGTTGACCTTGTCCGCGATGTCGGTGCGCGGCACGGGCTTGCCGATCAGGCGGAAGTCCTTGGGCGACTTCAGGGCCACGTCCCGTGGCGGATCGAGTTCGGCAGCCGCACGCACCAGCTCGCCGAAGCGTGCCGTCCGGCCGCTCGCAGGGTGGGCCACGACACCCTCGACCGCACTGCACTGCGCCGCGGGAACGCCAAATCGCTGCGCGGCGGCCTGGACCAGCATGGCGCGCGCGCTCGCACCGGCCAGGCGCATCGGCTCCCAGGCATCGCGGATGCTGGACGAGCCCCCCGTGACCTGCAGCGACAAGGCATAGCCGAGCCGCTGCAAGGACGAGCGTGCCGTTCGGGCCATGAAGCCGTCATCGTCGGGCAGGAACGGCGACACGTTCAGCAGCAGGGCCGCGTTGGCGTAGATCCGCGCGATCGGCGCCTGCTCGACGCTCACGTCCGACCACGGCGCATCGAGTTCCTCGGCCACCAGCATGGCCAGTGCGGTGTGCACGCCCTGCCCCATCTCGGAACGGGGCGTCGCCACGATCACCTTGCCCTCGGGCGTGATCTTGACCCAGCCGTTGAGCGCCACCTGGTCGCCGGTCGGATGGAACACCTCCCGGTCACCCAGGCGCGAGACGGACGACGGCGCAGCGCATCCCACGAGCAGCTCGCCCGAGGCGAGGCTGCCGGCAATGAGGAAGCGGCGGCGGCGCAGATCGACGGGCTTCATGCCTTCGCCTCCCGCAACGATTGGGCCGCCGCATGGATGGCCGCGCGGATGCGCTGGTAGGTTCCGCAGCGGCAGATGTTGCTTACGCCCGCATCGATGTCGGCGTCGGTCGGCACCGGCTTGCTTCGCAGCAGCGACGCGGCCGCGAGGATCATGCCGCTTTGGCAGTAGCCGCATTGCGGCACCTGGTGCGCCACCCACGCGGCTTGCAAGGCGCGCACCACGGCATCGGGCTCGCCCTCGATGGTTCGGATCGACTTGCCCTCCAGCGCCGACAGCGGCATCACGCATGAGCGCGCTGCGACGCCGTCGATCTCCACGGTGCAGGCGCCGCAGTAGGCGATGCCGCAGCCGAACTTGGTGCCGGTCAGTCCCAGCTCGTCGCGCAGCACCCACAGCAGCGGCATGTCGGGTTCAGCGTCGACGTGCTTCGCCGCGCCGTTGACCGTCAATCGTGTCATTGGTGTTTCCTCGTTTCTCTCTTCAGGCTCGGGCATGCTAAGTTTCAAGTTCACTTGAAGGTCAAGGGGTCCGCGTGAAGATCGGTGAACTCGCCAGCCGCACCGGCATATCGCCGTCGGCCATCCGCTTCTATGAAGCAAGCGGGCTGCTCCCGCCGGCCACGCGAGGTGCGAACGGCTACCGCGTGTACGAAGACGGCGCACTGCAGAAGCTGCTGGTAATCCAGCTCGCGCAACGGCTCGGGTTCTCGCTGGAATCGCTGCGCGCCGTGCTCAATCAAGCGCACGGCATGCCGCACGACGTCATCATGGAGCGCATGCACCAGCGCCTGGAGGAGATCGATGCGATGCAGGCCGCTTTGCGCGTCCAGCGGCGAGAGCTGGTCGCGCTGATCGGCCGGCTCGAAGACGATTGGGCACAAGGCGAGTGCCTGACGCTGGAGCCGCCCGCGGCAGGCTGCGGGGCTGTCCCGAGCAGCCCGACGCGCCGCCCCGGCCACGCCCGAGCGCGCCGCCATGAATCAGCCGGTGCTCGATGAGCACCTGGGTGCTGCTGCGAGGCTTGACACGCGAGAGCCGGCACTGGGGCGGCTTTGCGCAGACCCTTCGCGAACAAGTTCCGGATGCACGCCTCGTGCCGCTCGACTTGCCGGGCAACGGCCGGCTCAACGCCTTGCGCACCCCGCGCAGCGTCGAGGAGATGGCGGAGTTCGCCCGCGCCGAGCTGCGCCGCCAAGGCGTTGCGCCGCCCTACCACGTGCTCGCGATGTCGCTGGGCGCGATGGTGACAGTGGCCTGGAGCCGGGACCATCCGCAAGAGTTGGCCGCTTGCGTGCTGATCAACACCAGCCTGCGCCCCTTCAGCCCGTTCACCCACCGCTTGCGGCCGGCCAGTGCCGTCACGCTGCTGCGGCTGATGCTGCTCGCACGCACCGACCGCGAGTGGGAGGAGACGATCCTGCGGATGACCAGCCGCCACCGCGAGCGACACCCGGCCGTGCTTGACGACTGGCTCGCCTGGCGTCGCGAGAACCCGGTGGCGCGTGCGAATGCGCTGCGCCAACTGCTGGCCGCTGCGCGCTTTCGTGCGCCGCTGGCCAAGCCCGAGCCGCCCATGCTCATCCTCGCGAGCGCGCAGGACGCATTGGTCGATCCGCGCTGCTCTCGGCAACTCGCGTCGCGTTGGGGTGTCGCGATTGCCGAGCACGCGAGCGCCGGCCACGACCTGCCCTTGGACGACGGGCCGTGGGTCGCAGCTCAGGTGCGCGACTGGCTCGCTCGCGCTGCGCCGCCCTGAGCCGGCTTCGCATCCGGCGCGGTCAATTGGCTGAAATCGGGCAACTCGTCTGCCGAGCGCGGCAGATGCCGCCACAGCACGCGCATGTTGACATCGACCAGGAAGGTGCCGGCGCCCTGCCAGCGCGTGCCGCTCGCGCTGCGGTTGCGGATCCCGCGCGGCCACAGGGCGGCCAACCCGATGAGCGAGCGCAGCCCGAGGAAATGCGAGGCCTTGGTGTATCCGAGCCCCCATTCGCCGTAGATGCGCCGCTGCGGATCGGTCAGCAGCGCCACCCCCTCGGGCAGGCCGCCGATGCGCTCCACCCACCGCTGCAAGGGCTCGGCGTCGCCGTGCCCGATGACCAGATACGCCAGGTCTTGCGGCGCGGCCGCGGCGTGGCTCCGCAGTCGCTTGACCGTCGCCTCGGCGAACGGGCAGCCTGTATGGCGCAGGAAGACGATGCAGGTGCGCGGCGCGGATGCCGTGAAGCCTGCGATCGGCGCGGCCGTGTCGCCAGGCGCCGGCACGTGGGCCACGGGCTGCTGCGCCGGCCGGCTCAAGCCGATGAATGCCATGCGTGACTCTCCAGCCTCTCAGAAGCTGTGAATGAATCCGGCGCGCCCGAGCAGGCTGCCAAAGCGCGGCCAATCTAGGCGCAAAGCGCAGCCATAGCTCGGGCTATGGCGAGCATTTGCAACGACGAGTGGCCGCGATTTGGCGGGCTGAGCGGGGGTGTCGGATTTGTTCACAGCTTCTCAGCGTCCCAGGCCCGCGATGAAACGAAGCATGGCGTCTTCGAGCTGCTGGAGCCCGGGCTGCTCCAGCGGATAGTGCCCTGCGTTGTCGAGCATGACGATCTCGACCGGCACGCGCGTGATGCGCTCGAGAAAGGGCGTGCTCAGCGCCAGCGGCGTCCAGGGGTCGGACGCCGGCTGCGTCAGCATGATGGGGCAGACATCGAAAGCCTCGGGCTCGATCGCCGGCACATGGTCCATGTAGGAAGCGAGGAAGCGCATGCTCGCCCAGTTGCCGGCCGAGCGCGGGTCGCGCAGCATGCCGCGCAGAGCACGCGGATCGTTGACCAGCAAATGCATCTTCGAAACCATGCGCATCGGCAGCTTCATTCCGGCCAGCGGAGTGGCCGCCGTCCAGCGGGCCATCGGCACGCCGACCCGGCTCATGAGCCAGTTGTAGGCCGTCGCGTCGCGCACGAGCGGGTTTCGCTGGTCGAGAAAGGTCATGCCGACGATGCCGGCCACGTTCCGATTCAGTGCGGCGGCGTGATAGGCCAGCATGCCGCCGGCGCTCAGGCCATAGAGCAGCACTGGGCGCCCGTCGCGCCGGCATTCGGCCTCGATCAGATCGCTGACCAGCTCGACCCAGTCGCCATACACGACCTTGGCTTTTGGCGCGACATCGGTCATGCCGTAACCGGGCAGGTCCACGGCGACCGTCTCGAACCCGGCCCGCGCCATCGGCCCGCCGACGATCAGCGACATCTGCCGGCCGTTCGTGCCCACGCCGTGCAGCAGCACAATCTTCAGTGGCGCGTCCGGCCGTTCCAGCCGATCCAGGTGAACGCGGTGGCCGCGCCAGGACCAAGCCTCCTCGGCCGGGGCGTTGTCGTTGCTGAAGCGCAGCGCCTCGGGCAGGGGGTTCTGTATCGCGCGCCATGCGGGCTCGTCACGGTAGAGCTGCATCGTGGTTCCCTTGAAACCTACAATTAGGAATGCTTGATTTCCGAATTATGGCACACGCAACTCCAGATGAGGATCCCGCTGCCAGGGGCCCGGGCGACGGCCGTCCCTACGCGGGCAAATCGCCCGGCACCCGCGGAGAGGAAAGGCGCACGCGGCTGCTCGGCGCGGCAGTCGAGCTGTTCGGCACGCAGGGCTACGCCGCGACCACGCTCCAGCAGATCTGCGCACGCGCACGCGTGGCGCCGCGGCACTTCTACGAACACTTCGAAAGCCGCGAAGCGATCCTCGTCGCCATCCTCGAAGCGCTCTCCGACGAAGTCGTGGCACGTGCC
>CAJPFZ010000640.1 GCA_905339355.1 Burkholderiaceae bacterium | reverse complement strand
ATGCGGCGCAACCACATGACGCTGCTCAAGCACCAGCGCGACGACACGGTGCACGCGGGCGTGCGCAGCGCACCCCACAGCCTGAAGGGCTGCGTGAGCTGCCACGCCAGCAAGACGAGCGGCAGCGTGGCCGCGGCGCCGGGGGACTTCTGTTCGAGCTGCCATGCGTATGCGGCGGTGAAGATCGACTGCTTCGAGTGCCACGCAAGCAAGCCCGAGCGGGTGGGGAGCGCCAAACGATGAGCAGCCGTCGCGGCTTCCTCGGCGTCGCGGCCGCGGGCCTGGCCGGCGTGATGCTCGCGCCCGGCGTGCGCTTGATCGAGATCGCGCAGGCCAAGACGAGCGAGCCGATCACGTCCAAGGTGCGCTGGGGCATGCTGGTCGACACCAACAAGTGCGAGCCCGGCTGCACCGACTGCGTCACCGCCTGCAACACGGAGAACGGCCTGTCGGGCGGCACGCGGCCGACCGACGTGCAGTGGATCCGCAAGATCGAGATCAAGGAAGTGAAGACCGGCCGCACGCACTCGCTGCCGATGATGTGCCAGCACTGCGCCGAGCCGCCCTGCGTCGACGTCTGCCCGACTGGCGCCTCGTTCAAGCGTGCCGACGGCATCGTGCTGGTCGACCGCCACAGCTGCATCGGCTGCCGCTACTGCGTGATGGCCTGCCCCTACAAGGCGCGCTCCTTCGTGCACGAAGCGGTGCGCGACCAGAAGCCCGACGTGCCGCGCGGCCAGGGCTGCGTCGAGGGCTGCACGATGTGCGTGCACCGCGTGGACCAGGGCCAGGGCCCGGCCTGCGTGGAGGCCTGCAGCAAGGCAGGCCACAACGCCATCCTGTTCGGCGACCTCAACGACCCGAACAGCGACATCGCGAAAGCGGTCGCGCGCTACGCCACCCGCCAGGTGCGCGAGGACCTGAACCTCGACACCGGCGTTCGCTACATCGGAATCTGACCCATGAACATCGCGCTGCGCGAACTGCACGACACCGGCCGCGGCTGGCTGATGGCGTTCGGCGCGCTCGGCATCGTCGCCGCCGGGGGCCTGAGCGCGGCGGCCTACATGGAGCACCACGGCCACATTGTCACCGGCATGGCCAACCAGATCGTCTGGGGTCTGCCGCATGTGTTTGCGGTGTTCCTGATCGTCGCCGCGTCGGGCGCGCTCAACGTCGCGTCGATGGCCTCGGTGTTCGGCAAGGCCGAATACAAGCCGCTCGCGCCGCTGTCGGGCCTGCTCGCGGTGGCGCTTCTCGTCGGCGGGCTCGCGGTGCTGATGCTCGACCTCGGCCGCCCCGACCGGCTGATCGTCGCGATGACGCACTACAACTTCAAGTCGATCTTCGCGTGGAACGTGTTCCTCTACACCGGCTTCCTCGCGATCGTCGCTGCCTACCTGTGGACGATGCTGGAGAGGCGCATGAACGAGCACAGCGCCAGGGTCGGCCTCGTGGCCTTCGTCTGGCGGCTGGCGCTCACCACCGGCACCGGCTCGATCTTCGGCTTCATCGTCGCGCGCCAGGCTTTCGATTCGGCCCTGCTCGCGCCGCTGTTCGTCACGCTGTCGCTCGCCTACGGGCTGGCGGTGTTCCTGCTGGTGCTGTTCGCGATTTTCAAGGGCACGGGCCGCTCGCTGGGCGGCGATGCGCTGCTGCAGCGCCTGGCGCGGCTGCTGGCGATCTTCGTCGCCGCCGGGCTGTACTTCGTGATCGTGCAGCACCTGACCGGCCTGTACTTCACCCGGCAGCACGCGTTCGAGCGCTTCATCCTGCTCGACGGCGGCGTGCACACGCTGCTGTTCTGGGGAGGACAGATCATTGTCGGCGGCGTGCTGCCGCTGGTGCTGCTGCTGAAGTCCGCGCCGACACGCCGCGCGATGGTGGGTGCATCGGCGCTGGTCGTCGCCGGCGCATTCGCGCAGATGTACGTCACGATCATCGGCGGCCAGGCCTTCCCGCTGGTGCTGTTCCCCGGCATGGAGGTGACGAGCAGCTTCCGCGACGGCGTGGTCAACGCCTATGCGCCCAGCCTGCCCGAGTTGCTGCTGGGCCTGGGCGGCGTTGCGATCGCCGGGCTGATCGTGCTGCTGGCGGTGCGGCTGCTCGCAGTCGTTCCCGAACGTCTCGACTGAAGCATCATGAAGCGCCTGCTGATTTCCGCCGCGCACAAATCGTCGGGCAAGACCACGGTGACGACCGGCCTGGCCGCGGCACTGTCGGCACGCGGCCTGGCGGTGCAGCCGTTCAAGAAGGGTCCCGACTACATCGACCCGATGGGGCTTGCGCGCGCGAGCGGCCGGCCCTGCTTCAACCTGGACCCCTACCTGATGCCGGCCCACGAGATCGCGGCCAGCTTCGAGCGGCATGCGGCCGCGGCCGACATCACGCTTGTCGAGGGCAACAAGGGCTTGTACGACGGACTCGCGCTCGACGGCAGCAACAGCAACGCAGCGCTG
>CAJPFZ010000639.1 GCA_905339355.1 Burkholderiaceae bacterium | reverse complement strand
GCGATGGCGAATCCGAGCAAGGAGCTGCGCCGTGCGTCAGTCATGCTCGCTCCGCGGCACGAGGTCGACGTTCAGGCACAGCGCGAGGAAGGCCATGTTGACCACCAGCGAGGTCATGCCGAAGCTGACGAAGGGGAAGGTCACGCCCGTGAGCGGCAACACCGCGAGGTTGCCGGCGACGGTGACGGCCAGCTGGCACAGGCTCAACACCACCCAGGCGAGCGCCACCCAGCTGAGGAAAGCCTGGCCCTCGTAAACCACGCGCCCGCCCGACCGCCGCCAGCGCGGCTCGCCGCGGGTCACGCGGCCGTGATGGCGGACCAGCCGGTGCAGCCACCACGCGCACAGCAGCGACGCCGCCCAGGCCGCGGCGCTGCCGAAGACGCCGACGATCGCGGTGAAGCTGTAGTCGCTGTGGATCTGCGCCGGCACGCCGCCGCAGCTGCCGGCGGTTGCGAAGCCGCACCACGGCACGTTGCCGATGCCGAAGCCGCCCGGCGGCGTGGCCTGCTGGAACCACGACACGAGCGCCAGCTGGTCGTTGCCCGAGGCGAGCGGCGCGGCGAGGCTTTCGAGCCGGGCCGCGGTCACGGGATCGGCGGCGCCCAGCTGGAACAAAAGCAGCGTCGTGGCTCCGATCCACAGCATGAACAGCGCAAGTGCCGCTGCCAGCGCCACCCAGCGCTGGCCGCTGCGCAGATGCCACCATGTCGCCACCGACGCCGCGAGGAACGCGCCCGCTGCGTAGGCGGCGATCAGCAGCGGCCCCATGTCGCGCGTGACGACCATGAAGCCAGCGAGCACGGCAATGACGAACAGCAGCGGCGCGAGGTAGCGCAGCGCCGACCGGCCGATGCCGCCCGTGCTGGCGAGGCGCTCGGCCAGGGGATCGCCGCGCATGAAGAAGAACCACGCGGCGCCGACGATCAACCAGATGCGCCCGAGTTCCGAGGTCAGCTGCCGCATGTTCGCGAGCACGAGGCCCAGCAGCACGACCGCCAGCAGCGTGGCCGCGGCTGCTGCGGCCACGCTTCGGCCTGCACCGAGGCGCCGCTGCACGCCGCGGCAGGCTTCGCCGGAGGCCGAGAGCGCCCACGCCAAGCCGCGCGCCACGTCCTGGCGCAGGAACAGCAGCAGCGAGAAGGCGAGCATCGCGAGCCACAGGTGCCCCTGGTGATACAGCGCGAGGTAGCGGTTGCCGGCATGCGCATGGGCCGACAAGTCGAGCAGCAGCAGCCAGCCGAGCCCGGTGGCGAGCACCAGGCCGGGGTATCCGAGGCGCGAACTCATCGCCTTCGGCGCAGCGCGGGCACGGGCGTCGACGCGCCGGGTCGCCGGCAGCAGCCACAACAGCAAGGCGACGCCGGCCAGCACGATCACGAACCAAGCCGGCAGGCTGGCCCAGCTCACGTCCAGACGCGCCGGCTCGAAGACGCGGGGGCCGCTGAACGGCCAAGGCACCCGGGCAGCCCAGGCGGCAGCCGCCCACAGCGCCACCGCAGCCGCCGCGCCGGTGGCGGGCCGCGCGCCGCGGCGGCTCCACTTGACGAGCAGCAGGCCGAGCAGCATCGCGCCGGCCCATTGCCAGCCGGCTGTGCGGTACAGCGCGCGCACGGCTTCGTTCTTGCGCGAGTTCAACACCGACAGCCGCGCGCCGGCCATCAAGGACGACGCCGCCGACAGATCGGCCGGCAGGCTGGTCCCGCTGCAGGCGGCGTGGGCCGCTGCGGCCACCGGCAACACCGCAGTGGCCGCCAGCGCCGGCGTGGCGGTGTCCCCGTCGAGCGCCGCTGCCAACAGCATCACCGCGTTGGCCTGCGGCATGCCGGAGGGACCACCCGCTCCGAGCGCGGATCTCACGCGCTGCGTGGCGCACACGAGCGGCAACGGCCCCGGCTCGCCGCCGAGTGTCAACTGGAAACGCTGGAGCAGCGGCTGCACCTCGGCCTCGAGCGAGGCGATGGCGTCCGACAGGCCTCGCACGTCGCCGATGCCTTCGCGCTGGCGCAGCCGGAGTTCCTCCAGCCGGGCCTGTGCCTGTTGGAGCGGCTCGTCGAACGCCCGCCCCGTGCGTGTGAGCGCATCGCCGAGCGGCAGGGGCAGGCTCGCCGCAACGCCATCGCGCGCGGCGACCCGCAGGCCGCCGCACAGCCGCTCGACGAGCATGGGCTCGGCGAGCGCACCCACCGATGCGCACACCGCGGGCAGCACCGGCGGCGGCAGGCCGCGGATCTGCGCGCTCTGTTCGGCGAAGCGCTGGTCGCGGCCGGCGCCGACATCGGCCAGCCGCGCGAAGCCTGGCAGCAACAGCACGACCACGGCCACGACCCCCAGGGACTCAATGAGCGAGGGCAGCCGGCGGCCCCAGCCCCGGCTGGGCTGGTCGCTGCGGGCGGAAATGCCGGCGCTGAGCTGCATCATCCGCGCCGCGTCACCGCGGGTCGGCGTGCACGTCGCGCAGCCAGCGGTCCTGGACGATCCTGACCCGGTCGCCGACCCGGAACGGCGGCGCGCCGTCGAAGCGGCGTGTCTGCACGCGCCCGTCGTCCATGCGCAGCTGGACCTCGTGGCGCGGGCGACCATGCTGGCCGCGTTCGATCTCGCGGCCCGCGTAGGCGCCGCCGAGCGCGCCGAGGATGCTCGCGAGCATGCGGCCTTCGCCCTTGCCGATCTCCCGGCCGATCACCGCACCGAGCACGCCGCCGGCGACCGCACCGACCATGCCCGTGCCCGTGCCGCCGCCCGCATCGACGGCACGCACCGACTGCACGACACCGCACTCCGCGCAGCGCGATGCGATCGCCGAGCCGAGCACCAGCGGCTCCTCGAGCAGCGCGACTGCGACACCGTCGCCGAGACGCAGCTCCGCGGTCACGCGGCTGTGCGGCGTGACGCGATCGTGCGGCGCGATGACGTGGGTGCCTTCATAGAAGCCGGCATGCTGTTCCCGCATCGCGAGCGTGTCGCCTGTACCCTCGATGCGCAGCGCGGCCGTCGCGCCGGGTGTGCCGTAGAGGCTGAAGTGAAGCGGTGTGCCCGTGTCGAGGCGGTCGACCTCTTCGACATCGAATCGATCGATGCGCGGCTCCTCCGGCGGCCGGGCCTCAGCCGAAGCGGCAACGCACAGCAGCGTCGCCCACACGCCCAAGAGGTGGCGCAGCGTCTTCATCGGAGCTCCTCGACAGCAACGTTCGAAGGAACTCCGTCATGAGCGGCAAAACGAAGGCTCGCCGCGCGAATTCCATTCAACGTCGCCTCGCTCAACGCGGTCGGCCCTCGCGCGAGGACAGGCACAGCGGCCGTGCTTCAACTGCTTGCCGCGCTCACACCTGCTTGCCGCTGCTTCACGTACAGCAATGCAACAGCTGCACGCGGCAGCTGGCCGGAGCGCTTAGAAGAAGCGGCAGTTCAGCGCCACCGTGAGGTCGAGGCGCCGGGGGTCGCCGCGGGCGCCGCCTCCGCGGTTGGACGAACGCAGCACCGTCGTGCAGTCGTCGGCCTCGACACCCAGGCTGCGCATCGCGCGGGTGGCCGACTCGAAACGAAAGCGCAGCGAGCGGCGCGGCCGGCGGTCGGGTCCGACACTGACGTCCAGACTTGCGATGGACCCCAGGCCGAGCGACGGCGTGGCGACGAAGGCCGGCTCGCCGCCCGCGGCGCCGTGGGCACCGACACCCGACTCCTGAGCGCCTGCCATGCCCGGTGCCACCAGCACGAGCAGCGCCGCCAGCGAGGCGCAGATGCGCGGCAGGTCAGGAAACAACGACAGGGGCGGCCGGGTCGGCATGTACTTCACCTTCGCCGCATCGGCGGCTGGGCGTTGCGCCGCAATCCCTGTGCCACGAGCCGCGCAGCCGCAGGACGTCGCTCGCGGCTCGCCCGCCGGCCGAACCTGACACCGCCCGATACGTTTCGGCCACGAAAGGGCAGCCGGCCCCGGCGCGATCACACGCCGTTTCAATCGCACCGCCGGGCCAGCGCATACCGTGGCTCGCTCTACACTGGCCGCTCGCATTTCAGGGACAAGTCCATGCTCGATCAACTCGAAGCCGCGGCGCGCCGCGTTGCGCCGGCCGTCCAGCAGTGGGCCGTGCGCGGCGTCGCCGAGACCTCCGAAGAACTCACCGTGCGCCAAGGCGTGGCGCAAGCGCCCAGCCGCTGCCGCGACGCCGGCGTGATGGTGACGGTGATCGACCGCGGCGGCCTCGGCTACGCCGCCACTGGCGACGCCAGCGAGTCGGGGCTCGCCGCCGCGTTTGCGCAGGCGCGCGACCTCGCGCACGCCGTGGCTGGACGCACGGTGTTCGACTACGGCACGCTGCCCGGCATGATGCCCAAGGGCCGCTACGCCAGCCCCGTCGAGCAGCCGGCCTCGTCGAGCAGCCTGCGCAGCAAGCTCGATCTGCTCTGCGCGACGAGCGCCGCCACGCGGCTGGACGAGCGCATCGTCGACTGGTCGACCACGCTGTGGACACTCGACACCGACACGCTGCTCGTCACCGGTGACGGTGGTTGCGCAGAGCAGCGCTTCAGCCAGGTGATTCCGAACGTCGTCGCGACCGCCAGTGTCGGCGGCGTGACGCAGACACGTTCGGCCCATGGCCAGTACAACGGCTTTTGCCAGCAGGGCGGCCTCGAGGTGCTCGAGCGCGCGCAGTTCGCAAGCGACGGGCCGCGTGTCGCGACCGAGGCGCTGGCGCTTGCGATGGCGCCGCAGTGCCCGACCGGGGAGATGGACGTGGTCCTGATGCCCGACCAGATGATGTTGCAGATCCACGAGTCGATCGGCCACCCGCTGGAGCTCGACCGCATCCTCGGCGACGAGCGCAACTTCGCCGGCACCAGCTTCGTTTCGCTCGACATGTTCGGCAGCTACCGCTACGGCAGCGAACTGCTCAACGTCACGCACGACCCGAGCCGCCTCGAGCAGCTCGCGAGCTTCGCCTTCGACGACGACGGCAGCGTGGCGCAGCGCCGGTTCATCATCCGCGACGGCGTGCTCGAACGTCCTCTCGGCGGCAGCATCTCGCTCGCGCGTGCACGTGCGCGCCGTGCCGATCTCGAGGGTGTGGCGACCACCCGCGCGAGCAGCTGGAACCGCGCGCCGATCGACCGCATGAGCAACCTCAACGTCGAGCCCGGCAGTTCGAGCTTCGCGCAGATGATCGAGAGCATCGAGTTCGGCGTGCTGATGCGCACCAACTGCTCGTGGAGCATCGACGACTCGCGCAACAAGTTCCAGTTCGGCTGCGAGTACGGGCAGGTCATTCGCAACGGCCGCCTGGCCGAGGTCGTGCGCAATCCCAATTACCGCGGCATCAGTGCCACCTTCTGGCGCTCGCTGGCCATGGTCGGCGACGCTTCGACCTTCCAGGTGATGGGCACGCCGTTCTGCGGCAAGGGCGAGCCCTCGCAGGTCATCCGCGTCGGTCACGCCGCCCC
>CAJPFZ010000638.1 GCA_905339355.1 Burkholderiaceae bacterium | reverse complement strand
GCAGCGGCCGTTGCGCGGGTCGTAGGCAGCGCCGTGGATCGAGCAGAGGATGAACTCGCGGCCACTGTCCAGAAACTCGCCCGGCTGCCAGTCCATCTCGGTCGGCACGTGAGCGCAGCGGTTCAGGTAGGCCACCACCCGGCCTTCGAAGCGCAGCGCGAACGCATGCGCCGGTTCTCGAAAGTGCAGCACGTCGAACACCAGGGCGCGCCCCTTCTCTTCGAGCTGCTCCGAGCGGCACAGCGGCCGCGGCGCCGCCGCCACTTCAACCGGGTCAAGCATGGCGTTCCAGCCAATCGTGCAGGTCGGGCACCGAATGCGCCACATGCAGTGGCCCGAACGCTTCGAAGCTGGCCGGCTCGTGGGCGCCGTAACTCACGCCGACGCGGGCGGTCCCGGCGTTGGCGGCGAGCTGCAGGTCATGCGTGGTGTCGCCGATCATCAGCGTCCGTTCGGGCTCCGTCCCGAAGGCGCGCATCAGCTCCAGCAGCATGAGCGGATCGGGCTTGGAGGCCGTTTCGTCGGCGGTGCGGGTGCCATCGAACACGCCTTTGAGCTGCACCGAGTTCAGCGCCTCGTCCAGCCCGCGGCGCGACTTGCCGGTCGCCACCGCCAGCCAGTGGTTGCGCCGCTTGAGCGCCTGCAGCATCTCGAGCGTGCCCTCGAACAGCACGATTTCGTGCTGCCTGGCGAAATAGTGGTGGCGGTAGCGGTTGCCGAGTTCCGGGTACCGATCGCGCGCCAGGCCGGGCGCCGCGTGCTGCAGCGCTTCGATCAGACCCATGCCGATGACGTAGCTGGCGTCGGCATCGCTGGGCACGGCAACGCCCACATCGGCGCAGGCGGCCTGGATGCAACGCGTGATCAGCGCGGTGGAATCGAACAGGGTGCCGTCCCAATCGAAGACGATCAGGTCGAACTGGCGTGGTCGCAGAGTCACGGGAGTACTTCGAGAAGAGAAAGACATTCTGCCGGCAAGGGTGCTTCGAGCTCGACCGCCTCGCCGGTGGCAGGGTGTTGGAACGCAAGGCGCCGGGCGTGCAGGAACATGCGGTCGAACTTGTGGCCTTTCAACGCCTCGCCGCGGGCGAGCGCCTTGTTGAGCGCGAAATCGCCGTATTTCTCATCGCCGACGATCGGATGGCCCTCGTGCGCGAGGTGCACGCGGATCTGGTGCGTGCGGCCGGTCTTGATGGTGACGTCGAGCAGTGCGAAGTCGGCAAATTGGCGGGCGACACGCACCAGCGTGATCGAGCGGCGGCCGTCCGAATGGTCTTCTTCCACCGTTCGCACCCGGCGCTCGCCCTCATTGGTGAGGAACTTGTGCAGGGCCACGTCGATAACCTTCTTCGAGGCCGGCCACGCGCCGATCACCAGGGCAGCGTAGGTCTTGCCGGTCTCGCGGCTGCGGAACTGGTCTTGCAGCGCGGTCAGGGCCGAGCGCTTCTTGGCGACGAGCAGCAGGCCCGAGGTTTCCTTGTCCAGCCGGTGCACCAGTTCCAGGAAGCGAGCGGCGGGCCGCGCCTGGCGCAGCTGCTCGATCACCCCGAAGCTCACGCCGCTGCCGCCGTGCACCGCCACGCCGGCCGGCTTGTTCACCGCCAGCAGGCAGTCGTCTTCGTAGACCACCGGGAACTCGCGCGCCGGCGCCGGCGCCTCGGCGCTGCGGTCGGCCATGCGTACCGGCGGCACACGCACTTCGTCCCCGAGCGTGAGACGCGTGTCGGCGCTCGCCCGGCCCTTGTTGACACGCACCTCGCCGGAGCGGATCACCCGGTAGACATGGGTCTTGGGGACGCCCTTGAGCAGCTTCAGCAGGAAGTTGTCCAGCCGCTGGCCTTCGGAGCCCTCGTCGATGTGCACCCGCATGACGGCCGGCGCCGCGACCGCAGCCACGGGCGCCGGCCCTGGGGCGCGGACGGCCTTTGCCTTTGCCGCCGGTTTGCCCCCTATAATGCGTTGCACCACGTTTGCGATGTAAGTGTTTGATTTTCCTGAGTTTACTCGGGGCACCTGCAAGCAGATGCGGCGGCCGGCGGCAAGAACACCGGCCACAAGGTGATGCAACGCGAAAGGCGTGCAGCGGGTGCTGTCCCCAAGTGACAGCGCGGCTGAGGGCCCCACGCGGCAGAGCAACGTAGAACGAACCACCGGCGACGCGTTTCGCCGGAACCACAAAAGGTTTCAGGCAGGAGACGAGCGTGCCCGGACTGTTGACCGCAGTGCCCCCGCCTCCCGCCCGCGTCCAGTGATCACGCGGATGTCGTCGACAACTTCCTTCCCACTGCGCCCCCTGCGCCCGCCGAGCGAGGCCTCGATGGCCCGCGGCGATGCGCCGCGTCGCGCGTGCGGAACGGCGGCCACGGCGCAGACCCTGCCAGCCAACGCACCATCGCCTACCCGGCGCTGCGTCGCGCGGCCCATGGCCTTCCCCGCAACCCTCGCTGCCACGCACGCGCCAACGCGGCCACGCTGATCAGTTCGATCAGCGCAGCTGTCCAGGGCGATTCCTTCTCGGTTCTCCACGTTTCTCGTGCATCGATGAGTCGCCTCCGAGCAATCGGCGGCGGCGTTGACGAACCGCCTGCTTTCCACACGAAGGCGGCGAAGGAGTGCACATGAAACGCATGCTGATCAACGCGACGCAGCCCGAAGAGCGTCGCCTCGCCATCGTCGATGGCCAGAAACTGCTCGATTTCGAGACCGAGATCGAGGGGCGCGAACAGCGCAAGGGCAACATCTACAAGGCGGTCGTGACCCGCGTCGAGCCGTCGCTCGAAGCCTGCTTCGTCGACTACGGCGAAGACCGCCACGGCTTCCTGCCGTTCAAGGAAATCTCCCGCAACTACTTCCGCGAGGGCGTCGATGTGCGCTCGGCGCGCATCCAGGACGCCATCCGCGAAGGCGACGAACTCCTCGTCCAGGTCGAGAAGGAGGAACGCGGCAACAAGGGTGCGGCGCTCACGACCTTCGTCTCGCTGGCCGGCCGCTACCTGGTGCTGATGCCCAACAACCCGCGCGGCGGCGGCGTGTCGCGTCGCATCGAGGGCGAAGACCGCGAGGAGCTGAAGGAAAACCTCGACCAGCTCGAGTACCCCAAGGGCATGAGCCTGATCGCGCGCACCGCGGGCATCGGCCGCAGCGCGCCCGAGCTGCAGTGGGACCTGAACTACATGCTCAAGCTGTGGACCGCCATCGACGGCGCGTCCAAGGGCGGCAAGGGCGCGTTCCTGATCTACCAGGAGTCGTCGCTCGTGATCCGCGCGATCCGCGACTACTTCACCGCCGACATCGGCGAGATCCTGATCGACACCGACGACATCTTCGATCAGGCGCAGCAGTTCATGAACCATGTGATGCCGGAGACGGCGAGCAAGGTGAAGCGCTACCGCGACGACGCCCCGCTGTTCAGCCGCTTCCAGATCGAGCACCAGATCGAGACGGCGTTTTCGCGCACGGTGAACCTGCCTTCGGGCGGCGCCATCGTGATCGACCACACCGAGGCGCTGGTCTCGGTCGACGTGAACTCGGCGCGCGCCACCCGCGGCAGCGACATCGAGGAAACCGCCACCCGCACCAACCTCGAGGCCGCCGACGAGATCGCCCGCCAGATGCGCCTGCGCGACCTGGGCGGGCTGATCGTCGTCGACTTCATCGACATGGAAGAGTCGAAGAACCGCCGCGAAGTGGAGACCCGGCTGCGCGACGCGCTGCGCCAGGACCGCGCCCGCGTGCAGTTCTCCAGCATTTCCAAGTTCGGCTTGCTCGAACTCTCGCGCCAGCGCCTGCGCCCGGCGCTTTCCGAAGGCAGCCACATCACCTGCCCGCGCTGCAACGGCACCGGCCACATCCGCGACACCGAGTCCAGCGCGCTGCAGATCCTGCGCATGGTCCAGGAGGAGTCGATGAAGGACAACACCGCCGCCGTGCACGTGCAGGTGCCGGTGGAAGTGACCTCCTTCCTGCTCAACGAGAAGCGCACCGAGATCACCAAGATCGAGATGAAGCAGCGCGTGACCGTGCTGCTGGTGCCGAACAAGAACCTCGACACCCCGAACTACCGCCTCGAGCGGCTGCGCCACGACGATCCGCGCCTGGAGAACCTGCAGGCGAGCTACACGATGATCGACGAGCAGGAAGAGGAAGTCGGCATCACGCGGCGCGAGAAGGCCAAGGCCAAGCAGGAGCCGGTGATCAAGGGCATCCTGCCTGAAACGCCGGCGCCGATCGCGATTCCCAAGCCGGAGCCGATCGCCGTGGTGGCACCGGCGCCCGTGGCGGTGGCACCCGCTCCTGCGGTGGCACCGGCCGGTTCGGGCTTCTTCGGCTGGATCAAGAAGATCTTCGGTGCCGGAGAACCCGAGCCTGCCGTGGCAGCGCCGGCCGTGGTGGCCCCCGCCGTCAAGGCCGAGGGCGGCCGCGGTGAACGCGGCGAGCGCGGCGGCCGCAACGGTCGCGGCGGCGAACGTGGCGGCGAACGCGACAAGCGCGATGGGCGTCGCGGCGACCGCAGTGGCGACCGTGGCAACGCCGAGCGGGGCGGACGCGATGGCCGCGGCGGCCGTCGCAGCGAGCGCGCTGACAAGCCGGAAGAGATGAACCTCGAGGCCACGGCCAGCGCCAAGGCTGGCGGTGACGACCGCGGCGGCCGCGGTGAGGAACGCGGCCCGCGCGAGGAGCGTGCCCCGCGAGGTGAAGGCCGAGGTGAAGGCCGAGGTGAGGGCCGAGGTGAAGGCCGAGGTGAAGGCCGTCGCGGCCCCCGCCCCGAGCGCGAGCCACGCCGTCCGGCGCCCGCCGAGGCGGCGAACGAAGAGACCGTGCAGGCCTTCGTCGACACCGGGCCCGGTGCCAGCGGCGAGGCGCCCGACGCGGCTGCAGGCGAAGCGCGCGAAGGCGGACGCCGTCGCCGCCGCGGCCGCGGTGGCCGCGATCGCGATGAATCGCGCCAAGCCGAAGTCGTGGCCGCGGAAGCCGACGTGCAAGACGGCGGCGAAACGCCCGTTGCCGTGCGCGCGGCTGACGTCGACCTCGACGCCGCCCCGGTGAGCGGCGTCGCGGCGGCAGGCGATGACATGCCCGAGACCGCCGAGGCCGGAGAACGCGAGGGCGGGCGCCGTCGCCGCGGCGGGCGTGACCGCCCGCGCCGCGAGCGCCGTGACGACGGCGCGCCGAGCGGCGTCGAAGCCGTGTCGGAAGCCGCGGCGCTCGAGTTCCCTGCCGAGGCAGCCGCCGGTATCCCGGCCGAGCATGTGCCGCATGAGCAGCAACTGCCGACTGCGCCTGTGGCGGCAGCACCAGC
Source organism: Burkholderiaceae bacterium (assembly GCA_905339355.1). Classification (GTDB taxonomy): domain Bacteria; phylum Pseudomonadota; class Gammaproteobacteria; order Burkholderiales; family Burkholderiaceae_C; genus Albitalea. Next base: position 14,653 of record CAJPFZ010000638.1, on the reverse strand, counting down.
GGAAGAGCGGTACCAGCCCGAGCGGATGATGGCGCCTGCATTCGCGCCGGTGGCCGCGCCCGCACCCGTGGCCGCGCCTGCAACGGCGGCCGTTGCGCCCGCCCGCGTCGAAGCATTCGTGCTGCCGACCGGCGATCTGCAGGCAGTGGCCGAAGCGGCAGGGCTGCAGTGGGTGAACTCCGACGCGGAGAAGATCCGCGCCGCCCAGGAAGCCATGGCCAACGAGCCGAAGCCCCCACGGGTGCCGCGCGAGCCGAAGCCCGTCGTCGCCATCGACGAGGGCCCGCTCGTGCTGGTCGAGACCCGCAAGGACCTCAACCAGTTCAAGCTCCCGTTCGAAACGGCATCGGGTTCGCGGCCGCAAGCCTGAGGACTCCGCCGACAGGACAACGCCGCCGAGGCTCGCGCCCGGCGGCGTTTTTTCGTGGTGCCTTGGTGGCGCTTGCGTCAGGGCAACCGTTCAAGCGCTTGCTGGTACGCCGGGTGGTGCATCAGCTCGTCCCAGGGCAACGGCGCGCTTTGCGGGAGCAGGTCGAGGCGGCGCGCCTCGCTGTGCGCGTCGGCCTGCCATCGTCCCTGCTCCAGCGCGGCCTGCAAGCCGTCGAGCAGTTCGTCGACCGGCCGGCCGCCATCGACCTTGGACTGGTTGCACAGCAGCACGAGGTCGCAGCCCGCGTTCAACGCGGCGATGCCGCCCTCGACCGGGCTGCCGCAGGCGCGCGCACCCTCCATGCTCAGGTCGTCGCAGCAAATGGCGCCTGCATAGCCCAGCTGGCCGCGCAGGATGTCCTTCAGCCATCGCGCGGAAAAACCCGCCGGCAGCTTGTCGACCTTCGGAAAGGTCACATGCGCCGGCATCACGCAAGTCAGGCCCGTGGACAGCCAGTCGTACGGCTTGGCGTCCTCGGCCAGGATCTGCTCGAGCGTGCGGTCATCAACCGCGCGCGCCACATGCGAATCGGCGATGGCGTAGCCGTGGGCCGGGAAGTGCTTGCCGCAGTTCTGCATGCCCGAGCGCATCAGCCCCAGCATCAGGCTTTGCGCCAACACGGTGACGACCTTGGCGTCGCGGTGGAAGGCGCGGTCGCCCACCACCTCGCTGCGCTCGTGATCGAGGTCGACCACCGGCGTGTAGCTGAGTTCGACCCCGCAGGCCCGCAGCTCGGCGCCGAGCACGTAGCCGGCCGACAGCGTCGCGTCGATGGCACGCATCGCGTCCTTCATCCACAGCTCGCCGAACGCGCGCATCGCCGGCAGGTGCGTGAAGCCGTCGGTGCGAAAGCGCTGCACGCGCCCGCCCTCGTGATCCACGGTGATCAGCAGGTCGGGCCGCAGCGATTTCACTTCGGCGGTGACCTCGGTCAGCTGGCGACGGTCGCGCCAATTGCGCGTGAAGAAGATCAGGCCGCCGGTCAACGGATGGCGGATGCGGCGGCGATCGTCGTCGTTCAGCTCTTGGCCGGCAATGTCGAGGATGACGGGGGAATGGTGGCTCATTCTGGGTTCTTCGTTTCGACGACCACGAAGCTCGTCGCATAGTCGGATTCATCGGAGACGGTGACGTGCGCGACCAGCCGGCGCGCCTCGAACCAGGCAGCCAGTTCGCCGTGCAGCCGCACGAACGGCTTGCCATTGCGCTCGTTCAGGATCTCGCAGTCGCGCCACGCCATCGGCGCACGCAGGCCCAGACCGATCGCCTTGGAGAAGGCCTCCTTGGCCGAGAAGCGGGTTGCGAGGTGCGCGACGCCACGCACTTCGACCTTGGCGCGGCGTTCACGGAACACCTGCAATTCGGTCGGACCCAGCACACGTTCGGCAAAACGGTCGCCGCGCCGCTGCAAGGTCGCAGCGATGCGGCGAATGTCGCAGACGTCGGTGCCGAGGCCGTAGATCATCGCGGTCCGGCGCCGGGCCGCCCCCAGGCGGCGGTACTCGCCGCGGGAGACGGCGGTTTGGGCGTCTCGGGTACGCCCGCCGCGCGATGGATGCAGCGCAGATAGTCCTTCACCGTTTCGCTCATGCCGAGTTCCAGCGCGTCGGCGATCAGCGCGTGGCCGATGGAAACCTCCTGGACGCCGGGCACGGCAAGCAGGAAGTCGGTCAGGTTGTCGCGGTTCAGGTCATGGCCGGCATTCAGCGCGAGCCCTTCGCGCAGCGCCGCCTGCGCGGTGGCCGCGAAGCCAGCCAGCACACGCGTCTGCTCCACGGTGCCGTATGCGCGCGCATAGGTCTCTGTGTACAGCTCGACGCGGTCGGCGCCCAGCTCGCGCACCGCCCGCATGGCGCCTGGCTCGGGGTCCATGAACAGGCTCACGCGCACGCCCAGGGCACGAGCCTCCTCGACGACCGGGCGCAGCCGCTCGGCGTCCTGCGGAAAGCTCCAGCCGTGGTCGGAGGTCGCTTGGCCGGACTCGTCGGGCACGAAGGTGCACTGGTGCGGCTTCACCGAGCGAACGAAATCCATCAGGTTGTGGAATGGATTGCCTTCGATGTTGAACTCGGCCTGCGGCCATTGCCGCATCAGCTCGGCGAGTTCGTGCACGTCGTGCGCCCGGATGTGGCGCTCGTCCGGCCGCGGGTGCACGGTGATGCCGTGCGCGCCGGCCTCCAGCGCGATCGTCGCCATGCGTGCGACGCTCGGAATGCCGAGCGTGCGCGTGTTGCGCAGCAAGGCCACCTTGTTGAGGTTGACCGACAGGGCCGTGCTGCCGCGATGGGCGTCCAGGCCAGTGGTGAGCAAAGGGTTCATCGTGGGCTCTTCAGCGCTCGAGGTTCTGCACGTCGAGCATCACTTGCCGCGTGCGAAGGATCGGCGTTCCGAGATGATAGTGAAGCAGGGTGCGCAGCATGGTCTTGAGTTCCGGCAGCACCGGTTGGCAGGCCTGCTGCAATGCCGGGAGGCTGCCGTGGTCGAGCGCCGCCTGAAGGCCAATCAGCGCCGCGCCGCCGAGCTGCGCCTCGCCGCTGCGCACGGCCACGACGCCGGCCTCGGGCAGCAGCGCATACGAGGTCGCGCCGTCCACATCGCCCGGTGTCAGCGTGACGACGCTCAGGTCGGGCAGCAGGCCCGCCTCCTTGAGCAGCGTGAGTTCGAAGGCGCGCAGCGCGGCCTGCACCCGTTGTTCGTCGCCGGCGGCCAGCGACGGCAGGGTCTGTGCGTAGACGTCGAACAGCGCGGGATGAGGATCATGGCGGGCCATCATCTTCATCAGCAGCTCGTTGAGGTAGAAGCCGCTGAAGAGCGCCGCGCCGGTGAGCATCGCGGCGCCGCCGGCCCACTCCGCGCTGCGCAGGTTCTGCACCTCGCTCGCCTGCGTGTCACTCGTATCGTGTTTGGGCACGCGCCCGAGCGCGACGTTCAGCCGCTGGAAAGGCAGCAGCACCGAGCGCAGTTGCGAATACGGCCGCTTGGCCCCTTTGGCGGCCACGGCCAGCCGGCCCTGCTCGCGGGTGAAGAGGTCGAGGATGACGCTGGTCTCGCTCCAGTCGTAGCGGTGGAGCACGAAGGCTGCCAGGGTCGACGCCGTGCGCGTGGCGCGGGTTGCCATCGGGCGGCCCGTCACTCGTAGCCGTAGCTGCGCAAGTGCTCTTCGTTGTCGGCCCAGCCGGAGCGCACCTTCACCCACAGCTCGAGGAAGACCTTCGCGTCCATCAGCGTCTCGAGTTCCTGCCTCGACTCGCTGCCGATGCGCTTGAGCCGCTCGCCGCCGGCGCCGATGATCATGCCCTTGTGGGCGTCGCGCTCGACGACGATGCTCGCGGCGATGCGGCGCAGGTTGCCTTCTTCCTCGAACTTGTCGATCACCACCGTCGAGGCGTAGGGCAGCTCGTCGCCGGTCAGGCGAAACAGCTTCTCGCGGATGATTTCGCTGGCGAGGAAGCGATCGCTGCGGTCGGTCAGCGCGTCCTGCTCGTAGAACCACTCCTGCTCGGGCAGGTAGGGTTTGAGAATGCCGAGCAGGCGCTCCACGTCGGCGGCCTTGTGCGCGCTCAGCGGCACGAACTCGGCGAAGTCGTGGCGCTCCTGCATGCTCTTGAGCCACGGCGCCAGTTCCGCGCGGCGGTTCACGGCATCGAGCTTGTTGGCGATCATGAACACCGGCTTGCCCTGCATCCCCTCGTTCTGCATGAGGGCCAGCACCTTGGCGTCGTCCAGGCCGAAGCGGCCGGCTTCCACGACGAACAGCACCACGTCGACGTCGCCCAGCACGCCCTGCACGGTGCGGTTGAGATTGCGGTTGAGTGCCGCGGCATGCTTGGTCTGGAACCCCGGCGTGTCGACGAAGACGAACTGGGCTTCGTCGACGGTGCGGATGCCCGTGATGCGGTGGCGCGTGGTCTGCGCCTTGTTGGACGTGATGCTGACCTTCTGGCCCACCAGCGCGTTCAGCAAGGTCGACTTGCCGACGTTCGGCCGGCCGACGATGGCCACCAGCCCGCAGCGTCTGGGAGCTTGTTCGCTTGCGCCTGAAGGCGCATCGGGAGCGGTCATCGGCAGTGATCCAGGTAGGCTCGTCACGAGCGCAGCGGGCTGCCGGGCTGATCGGTGGCCTTCAACGCATCGAGCATCCGCCGCGCGGCCTCTTGTTCGGCCAGCCGGCGCGAGCGGCCGACACCCTCGTGCGTCAGGCTGAGCGCCGGCACCGAGCACTCGACCTCGAAGGTCTGCGCATGGGCCTGGCCGCGCGTCGCGCTGATGCGGTAGGTGGGCACCGGCAGGCGGCGCGCCTGCAGCCATTCCTGCAGCTCGGTCTTGGCGTCCTTGCTCCAGTTGGCAATCTCGGTGGTGGCGATGATCTCGCCGAACATGCGCTGCACCAGCGTGCGTGCCGCGTCGAAGCCGCCGTCGAGGAAGGCCGCGCCGATCACCGCTTCGAGTGCGTCGGCCAGGATGGAGACGCGCTGCGCGCCGCCACCGCGTGCCTCGCCTTCGGACAGGCGAAGGACTTCGGGCAGGCCCAACGAGAGCGCCACCTTGTGCAGGCTGTCTTCGCGTACGAGGTGAGCACGCACACGCGTCAGGTCGCCTTCGTCTGAGCCGGCAAAACGATCGAAAAGCAGGCTGGAGATCGTGAGGCTCAGCACCGCGTCGCCGAGGAATTCGAGGCGCTCGTTGTGGTCTGCGCCGTAACTGCGATGCCGCAATGCACGCTCGAGCAGCGCTTCGTCGGCGAAGTGATAGCCGAGGCGCGATTGCAGTGCGGCGAGTCGTGAATCCATGGATGAAGGTGACGGCCCTACTTGGCCTTGGAGCTTCCCTGGTATTTGATCAGCAAGTAGACCGGACTCATGATTTCCACTTCCTTGTCGTAGGCAAAGCGGATCACGACCTTCTCGTTTTCCTTGGTCACGTCCAGGTCCGCACCGGAGATGGATTGGATCGAGTACTCGATCTGCTTCTGCTTCTCAAAGGCCGAGCGGATTTCGGGCACCGTCGTGAGGCCTTCGTTGGCGATCTTGTTGACCGCCTTCTGGATCGTGAAGTATTCGTTCATCGTGGGCAGCACGCGCATCGACAGCAGCGCGATGAAGCCGATGATGATGGCCCACAACAGCAGCCCGAACAGCGTGACGCCGCGTTGATGGCGAACTGCGTGCAGCTTGACCGTCATGCCTTGATGCTCCTTCGTTGTGCGCGCGTGTGGCGGGTTCAGCGAAACGAGCCGATGCGCTTCGGATCGCTGAAGTTCATCCAGATGAAGAAGGCGCGGCCGACGATGTTCTCGTCGGGCACGAAGCCCCAGAACCGCGAGTCCATCGAGTTGTCGCGGTTGTCGCCCATCATGAAGTAGTGTCCCGACGGCACTTTGCAAGTGACCCCCTCCCCACTGTAGCGGCAGTTCTCGCGGTATGGGAAGGTCTCGTTGACGGGCAGATACAGCTGCTTGGCCGGGTCGACCAGGATGCGGTGCTCCACCTCGCCCAGCTTCTCGCTGAATTGCTTCTCGAAACGCGGCGCGTCTTCGTTGAAGAAGTCGGGCAGCGGCTGGGTCGGCACGGGTTCGCCGTTGAGGTACAGCCGCTGGTTTCGGTAAGCGATCTCGTCGCCCGGCAGTCCGACAACGCGCTTGATGTAGTCGATGCCGGTGTCGCGGGGGTAGCGAAACACCATCACGTCGCCGCGCTTCGGATCGTTGTTGGCGATGATCTTCTTGTTGATCACCGGCAGGCGCACGCCATAGTGGTACTTGTTGACGAGGATGAGGTCGCCCACGAGCAACGTCGGGATCATGGAGCCGGAGGGAATCTTGAACGGCTCGAAGAGGAACGAGCGCAGCAGGAAGACGATCAGGATCACCGGGAACAGCCCGGCCGTCCAGTCGAGCCACCAGGGCTGCGCGAGCAGCTCCTGCTTGGCCTGGCTTACGTCGCCGTCGACCTTGGCGATGCCCTGGCGGGCCAGGTCGCGGCGCCGGGCAGCGTCTTGCTGCTCCAGATTGACGGCGGCCGCGAGCCGGCGCGGCGCAAAGACGAAGCGCTCGGCCAGCCAGTAGCCGAAGGTGACGAGCGTCAGGACGAAGAGCAGCAGCGAGAAGTTGCCTGTCCACCTGCCGAGGTACCAGCCCCCAAGATAGATCACGAGGGCGCCATAAAGCAAACCGGTCAACGAACTCATCAATCGTCCACTTGGAGGATGGCCAGGAACGCCTCCTGCGGCACCTCGACGGAGCCGATCTGCTTCATGCGTTTCTTGCCGGCCTTTTGTTTTTCCAGCAGCTTGCGCTTGCGGGATATGTCGCCGCCGTAACACTTGGCGAGCACGTTCTTTCGAAGCGCTTTGATTGTCTCACGCGCGATGATGTTGGCCCCGATCGCAGCCTGGATCGCCACGTCGTACATCTGGCGCGAAATCAGCTCGCGCATCTTGGCCACCACCGCGCGGCTGCGGTATTGGCTCTGGCTGCGGTGCACGATGATCGACAGCGCATCGACCTTGTCGCCGTTGAGCAGGATGTCGACCTTGACGACGTCTGCGGCGCGGTATTCCTTGAACTCGTAGTCCATCGACGCATACCCGCGCGAGACGCTCTTGAGCTTGTCGAAGAAGTCGAGCACGATCTCCGCGAGCGGCATCTCGTAGGTCAGCATGACCTGCCGGCCGTGGTAGGCCATGTTGATCTGGTTGCCGCGCTTGACGTTGGCGAGCGTCATCACCGGGCCGACATAGTCCTGCGGCATGTACAGGTGCACCGTCACGATCGGCTCGCGGATCTCGTTGATGCGCCCCAGGTCCGGCATCTTCGACGGGTTCTCGACGTGGATCACCTCGCCGTTGCCGAGCTCCACCTCGTACACGACGCTCGGCGCGGTGGTGATCAGATCCTGGTCGAACTCGCGCTCGAGCCGCTCCTGCACGATCTCCATGTGAAGCAGGCCGAGAAAGCCGCAGCGAAAGCCGAATCCCAGCGCCTGGCTGACTTCGGGTTCGTAGCGCAGCGAGGAGTCGTTGAGCTTGAGCTTCTCGAGTGCGTCGCGCAGCGAGTCGTATTCGCTCGCCTCGGTCGGGTACAGCCCGGCAAACACCTGCGGCTGGATCTCCTTGAAACCGGGCAGCGGCTCGGAAGCCGGACCGAGGTTGTTCGGCAGCTTCTTCTCGAGCGTGATCGTGTCGCCGACCTTGGCCGCCTGCAGCTCCTTGATGCCCGCAATCACGAAGCCCACCTCGCCGGCGCGCAGCGCTTCGCGCGGCTGCGCCTTGGGCGTGAACACTCCCAGCTGTTCGGCGGCGTAGACCGCGTCGCTTGCGATCAGGCGGATGCGCTCGCCCTTGTTGAGTTCGCCGTCGACCACGCGCACCAGCATCACGACGCCCACGTAGTTGTCGAACCAGGAGTCGATGATCATCGCCCGCAGCGGCGCCTTCGCCTGCCCCTTCGGCGACGGCATGCGGGTGATCACCGCCTCCAGGATGTCGTCGATGCCCTCGCCCGTCTTGGCGCTGCACGGGATGGCGTTTTCGGCGTCGATGCCGATCACGTCCTCGATCTCTTCCTTGGCGCGCTGCGGATCCGCCTGCGGCAGATCCATCTTGTTGAGCACCGGAATCACCTCGACCCCCAGGTCGAGCGCGGTGTAGCAGTTGGCCACCGTCTGCGCCTCGACGCCCTGGCTTGCGTCGACCACCAGCAGTGCGCCCTCGCAAGCCGAGAGCGAGCGGCTGACTTCATAGGAGAAGTCGACGTGCCCCGGGGTGTCGATCAGGTTGAGGTTGTAAGTCTGGCCGTCGCGGGCGACGTAAGTGAGCGCCGCGGTCTGCGCCTTGATCGTGATGCCGCGCTCGCGCTCGATGTCCATCGAGTCGAGCACCTGCGCCTCCATCTCGCGGTCACTGAGACCGCCGCAACGCTGAATGATCCGATCCGCGAGCGTGCTTTTGCCGTGATCGATGTGGGCAATGATGGAGAAGTTTCGGATGTGATCCATGACGCAGAAGGCCGAGCCTCACTTGGAAACACAACGACGAAGTCGTTGCGGCGGAGACTCATATCGCGCAGCGATGTGAAGGCGCGAAGCGCCGTGTCGTAGCCAAAAAAAAGGCACGTCGAAAATCGTGACGCGCCTTCCAACAAAACGTATGGCAACTGCTTGTTGGGCTTTCATTGTAGCCAAAAGCACTCTGCTGGAGACCGCGCCATTGCTTGATTTCTTCTCGTTGCGGGCCGCCAACATCAAGATTCATCCACAGATTATCCACAAAAGCATGTGGACCTCCTGTGGGTAGTTTTCAGTCTTCGTTGTCGTTGCGAAAAGCGGTGGTAAAGGCCGCCAGGGAGCTTCGCATTGTAGTGGGGACGGGGTTCAATTCGATACGATCCAGGGCGTTGTCAGCGTCCGCTAACTTTCACCACATGATCGGCGCCTCCCTAGATCCGGACCACGCGTCGCCCCTCGGTCTCACCACGTGGAAAGACCCGCCGGTTCACTCAACTCCATGCCACCCGACCAACGGATGGTCGGGTGCCACGGGTCGACCTTCAACGCCCCGGGCGAATGACGATGTAGTTCACCCACTCCCCCCGCCGCACGAGCACGCTGACGGGCTTGTTCTTGTCGAGCTTGGCAACCACCGATTCGAACTGCTTCGCGTTGGCAATCTCGGTGTTGTCGATCGACAGGACGACGTCGCCTTCGCGCAGGCCGGCACGCGCCGCCGCGCCTTCGGCTGTCTCGACCCGCACGCCGCCCTTCACTTTCAACTCGCGACGCTGCGACTCCGTGAGGTCGCTGACGGCCAGGCCCAGCATGCCCACGGCCGGCGGCGGCTTGGTCTCGTCGCGCTGTCCCGGGCGGCGCGTCTGCTCCGCCTCCAGTTCGGCCACCGTCACCGTCAGGTCGCGGTGGCTGCCGCGACGGAACACCTGCATCGTCGCCTTGGAGCCGGGCTTGGTGCCGCCGACGATGCGCGGCAGGTCGCCGGCCTTGTCGATCGTCCGCCCGTCGAACTTGGTGATGATGTCGCCCGCTTCGACGCCGGCCTTTTCCGCCGGGCCGCCGCTCTCGACACTGCGCACCATCGCACCCACCGGCTTGCCGAGACCGATCGATTCGGCGACCTCCTTGGTCACCTGGTCGATCTGCACGCCGATGCGTCCGCGGATGACACGGCCGCTGGCACGCAGCTGCTCGGAGACACGCGAAGCCTCGTCGATCGGGATCGCGAACGAGATGCCCATGAAGCCGCCCGATCGGCTGTAGATCTGCGAGTTGATGCCCACGACCTCCCCGCGCATGTTGATCAGCGGGCCGCCCGAGTTGCCGGGGTTGATCGCCACATCGGTCTGGATGAAGGGCAGGAAGTCGCCGGTGTCGCGCGCCTTGGCGCTCACGATGCCGGCCGTGACGGTGTTGTCCAGGCCGAACGGCGAGCCGATGGCGATGACCCACTCGCCGACCTTCAGCCGGTTCACGTCGCCGATGCGCACGAATGGCAGACCGTTCGCCTCGATCTTCACCAGCGCAACGTCGGTGCGCTTGTCCGCGCCGATGATCTTCGCCTTGAACTCGCGCCGGTCGGTGAGCGTGACGATGACGTCCTCGGCCCCCTCGACCACGTGCGCGTTCGTCATCACGTAGCCGTCGGCGTTGAGGATGAAACCCGAGCCGACCCCGCGCTGGATCGGCTGTTCGTCGGGCTGCGGCTGCCCACGCCGGGGGTTCTGCGGCTGGCCCGGAATCGGCACGCCGAAGCGGCGGAAGAACTCCAGCAGATCCTCGTCCATTTCCGGGCTCATGCCGCCGCGTCCGATGCGCGCCCGCTCCGTCGTGCGGATGTTCACGACGGCCGGACCGACCTTCTCGACGAGGTCGGCGAAGTCCGGCAGGCCCGCCGGCGTTTGCGCGAGGGCCGGCTGCGGCAACGAGGCAGCCGTGAAGCCCAGGCCCAGCGCTAGGACACTCGAAAAGAGCATACGGCGCATGGCAGCACGCAGCGTGGAAAACTCTCGGTATGGCATGTTCTCAACCCTCAGAGCAGACAAGTCATGGTTCATCGCCGTCCCGCGCAGCCCGACGCTTTTGTGAAGCGTGCAGGCAGGCCACGGCGAACGCGAGCTAGTTCTTGCGTTCCAGGCCGCTGGCGAAGGCCTTCAGCGTGGCGGCCGGTACGTCGCCCACCACGGTGATCCACCAGTCGCCCTGGCGGCGCATCAGTGTCTGCGTCGCACCGATGCTGGTCAGCATGGCCTTCGTGTGCCGTTCGGCGCTGAACGGCTCGATGAACACCGACACGTAGGTGAGGCCATCGGAGTAGATGGTCTGCAGCGCTTCGGCCGCGGGCCCGTTCGAATCGGGGTCGCCATCGAGCGGACGCTTGACGCAACTCACCTGCCGGAAGCCCGGCACGCTTTGGCGCAGCGTCCAGCCTTCTGCCTCCAGCTTGGTCGGCTTCAGCGTCGCCTTGACGACCCTGTAGCCGTCGAGCTTGCGCATCGGGTCGAGCACGGCCTCGGGCTGGGAGCGCACGCCGATGGAGACATCCGAGAAGGCCGAAGTCTCGAGGATCTCGCCTTGATTGCCCAAGACATCGGCGCGCAGCAGCAGGCCAGAGAGCTTCTCCGCCCACAGGCGGTAGCCGAAACGCAAGCCGTCACGCGGGCGCAGCAACAGCACGCTCGCTTCGTGGCCGGCCACGCGTTCGATTCCCTGGGGGCGCACATCATAGAAGTCGGCGATGCGGTCGTCGCCGACCTTCAACAGCGCGGGAAACGACTGCAGCAGGTCGCGCTGCTCCACCAGTGCCACCCGGGCCTGCGGCCACAGCGTGTGCACCAGGTCGTTGTAGCGGAACACGTGCCGGGTCTGGCCGTCGAGCGAATCGATGCGTTCGAACTGGTTCCTGCCATCGCAGAAATGCGCGATGCGCGCGCTCGACACGGCGCCGCCCGCGCTCACGATGAAGGTGCCCTGGAAATTTCGGAGGCTGGCTGCCTCGTGGATGCGCATGAGCCAGGAGCGGACTTCCTTCGGCTCCATCGGGGAAGGCTCGCTCGCCTGCCCGGCGCGCGCCGGCATGAAGGAGCACAGGGCGCTGACCATCGTCAACGCGAGCAAGGGACGGTGCAGCATGGGCTCAGCGGTTGGGGGCTTCGACGGCGGCGTTGCGCAAGAAGCCCGACGGCACGCCGAGCGCGGAACTGCCGGCGAACTGCTTGTGCGCACTGAGGTAGCGGTCAAGCCGCGGATCGCGGATCAGCCTGCCATTGGCGGCAGCCGTCTGCGGCACCGGATTGGGCTCGGTCGCGGCCAGCATCGGCACGGACACGCCCTGCGTTCCCGTGCCGCCGAAGCTGCGTGCCAGTGTGGTCTCGGGCGCGGAGCCGGCCGGCGCGTTCGGCACGGGCCCGCGGGTGACGAACAGCGCGCCAGCCACCATCACGAAGCCGGCCGCCACCGCCGACGGCGCCATCCAGGACCAGCGCGCGCTGCGGCCGGCATTCGCTGCATGGCGAACAGCTGGCCGCGCCGGCTCGGAGATGGGCTGCGGCGCCAGCACCACGGGCTCGGCGGCGAGCCGGCTGCGCAGTGCGGCGAGAAAGGCGGCGTCGCGGCGGGGATCGGAGGCGAGGTCGTCCGAACGCAGCACGTCGCCAATCAACTGATAGGTATGCCAGGTGGACCGCGTGGCCGCGTCGTCGCGCCAGGAGGCGCAGGCTTGCGCCACTGCGCTCGCCTCGATTTCGCCATCGGTCAGGGCAGACAGGCTTTCCAGCGCCGTCGGGCCGCTTTCAGAACCGGTTGACATCTCACTCTCCAATCCAAACGCCAAGACTTTCGCGCGCCGCTTACCAGCGCTCACCTTCTCGCGTATCCAGCAACGGCCTCAGGCGCTGTGCGATGGCTTCGCGCGCGCGGAAGATGCGCGAACGCACCGTTCCGATGGGGCAGTTCATCAACTCCGCAATCTCTTCGTAGCTCAGCCCCTCGATCTCGCGCAGCGTGATGGCCTGGCGCAAATCGTCGGACAAGGCTTCGATGGCGGCGTTCACGGTGGCGGCGATTTCCTTGCTCGCCAACACCGCCTCCGGCGTTTCGCCGTCGCTTAGTTCGTTTTCGGTACGGGAAGTTTCATCATCGTCGTCGCGCGACGCCCGGGCTGATTCCGTGATCAACGGATCGCGTTTCAGTTCCACCAGCGCCTTCTTCGCAGTATTGACCGCGATGCGATACAGCCAGGTGTAGAAGGCGCTGTCCCCCCTGAATTGAGGGATGGCGCGGTAGGCGCGGATGAAGGTTTCCTGAGCGATGTCAGGGATCAGATCGACGTCGCGCACCATGCGGCCGATCAGCCGCTCGATGCGGCGTTGATATTTCACGACCAGCATCTCGAAGGCTTTGACGTCGCCAAGTTTGACGCGTTCGATCAGCGGGGCATCGGCGTCAGGGGCGTTCATTCTTCTGATTCTGGTCGGCTCGCGGCGCGCGCATCGTCACGCCCTTCGGCGGGTCGCGACGAATATACCGCACAGCGCAGGGCATGCCATTGCGGCTCGATGCCGCGCCGCTGCACCGGCAGCCAGATAACGCGCCGCCGAGCGGCCGTGAGATTGTGCTCGAACCTGAGCAGCATCCAGGCGCCGAAGTCCATCGCCACGGCGACGCGGCCGGGCCAGGGCTCCTCACCCGCAGCGCTTGCCGGGCCGAGGTGCCAGGCCTGAGCATCCCAGCGCAGACTCAAAGGCGGACAGCGAAGCGTTTGCGTCGCCAGGACGATCATCAGCAGGCCGCCCGCCGCCAGTGCCGGCGGAAGCCACGTGTCACCGTCCTCGGCACCCCCGGTGAGAGCCCATGCCGCCAGCCCGGCGCTGGCCGACAGCAGCAGCGCCGCAACGAGCGTGCGCCAGATGCCGAAGCGCCGGAGGGTGACTTGGAACGCCGGTGACGCGCGCATCGGCGCTGCGTACGTCGGCGTTCAGGCGCGCTTGAACACCAGCGTGCCGTTGGTGCCGCCGAAGCCGAAGTTGTTTTTCACGGCCACGTCCATCTTCATCTCGCGCGCCGTGTTGGCGCAGTAGTCCAGGTCGCACTCGGGATCCTGGTTGAAGATGTTGATCGTGGGCGGCGACACCTGGTGATGCAGCGCGAGCACGCTGAACACCGACTCGATGCCGCCTGCGCCGCCCAGCAGGTGGCCAGTCATCGACTTGGTCGAGTTGACGACCAGCTTTTTCGCGTGATCGCCGAAGGCGAGCTTGATCGCGTTGGTCTCGTTCACGTCGCCGAGCGGCGTGGACGTGCCATGGGCGTTGAGGTACTGCACCTGATCGGCGTTGATGCCGGCATTGCGCAGCGCCGCGCGCATCGAGCGCTTGGGGCCGTCGACGTTGGGCGCGGTCATGTGGAAGGCGTCGGCGCCCATGCCGAAGCCCGCGAGTTCGGCATAGATCTTCGCGCCGCGCCGCTTCGCGTGTTCGTACTCTTCGAGCACCACCACGCCGGCGCCTTCGCCGAGCACGAAACCGTCGCGGTCCTTGTCCCAGGGGCGCGAGGCGGTCGCCGGGTCGTCGTTGCGGGTCGACAGTGCGCGCGCCGCCGCGAAGCCGCCGATGCCGAGCGGCGAGACGGTGGCTTCGGAGCCGCCGGCCACCATCACGTCGGCGTCGCCGTATTCGATCAGGCGCCCGGCCTCGCCGATGCAATGCAGGCCGGTCGTGCAGGCCGTGACGATCGCGAGGTTCGGCCCCTGGAAGCCGAACTTGATCGACACATGGCCCGAGATCATGTTGATGATCGAGGCCGGCACGAAGAACGGCGACACGCGGCGCGGGCCGCGCTCGGTCAGTTCGGCATGGGTTTCTTCGATCAGCGGCAGGCCGCCGATGCCCGAGCCGACGAGGCAGCCGATGCGCTCGGCCTGTTCTTCGCTGAGCGCGTCGTTGGTCGGCAGGCCGGCGTCACGCACTGCCTGGATGGAAGCCGCCAATCCATAGTGGATGAAGGTGTCCATGTGCCGCGCCTCCTTCGCCGGGAAGTAGTCCTCGACGTTGAAGCCCTTCACCTCGCCCGCGAACCTGCAGGAGAAGTTCGACGCATCGAACTTGGTGATGGTGGCAATGCCCGAACGGCCGGCCAGCAGATTGGCCCAACCCTCTTCCACCGTGTTGCCGACGGGGCTGATCAGCCCCAGGCCGGTGATGACGACGCGACGACGGCTCAT
>CAJPFZ010000637.1 GCA_905339355.1 Burkholderiaceae bacterium | reverse complement strand
CGCGCGCCGAGCGTGAGCCCGCGCGATGCCAGCACTTCCTTGATTTCGTTGAGCGACTTGCGGCCCAGGTTCGGGGTCTTCAGCAGCTCGGTCTCGGTGCGCTGGATCAGGTCGCCGATGTAGTAGATGTTCTCGGCCTTCAGGCAGTTGGCCGAACGCACCGTCAGCTCGAGTTCGTCGACCGGGCGCAGCAGGATCGGATCGAACTGCGTGCTGCGCTGCGCGGCCGGCTGGTCGAAGATGTCGCCGACCTGGCCTTCGAGCTGCGCGAATACCGCCAGCTGCTCGACCAGGATCTTGGCCGAGGCGCGGATCGCTTCTTCCGGCGAAATCGCGCCGTTGGTGACGATCTCCATCACCAGCTTGTCGAGGTCGGTGCGCTGCTCGACGCGGGCGCTTTCGACGGTATAGCTGACGCGGGCCACCGGCGAGAACGACGCGTCCAGCACGATGCGGCCGATCGACTTCGTCGGCTCGTCGCCGAAGCGGCGCAGGTTGCCCGGCACGTAGCCGCGGCCCTTCTCGACCTTGATCTGCATGTCCAGCTTGCCGCCTTGCGACAGGTGGGCAATGACGTGGTCCGGGTTGATAATCTCGACGTCGTGCGGCGTCTGGATGTCGCCGGCCGTGACTGGGCCTTCGCCCTCCTTGCGCAGCACCAGCGTCACTTCATCGCGGTTGTGCAGGCGGAACACCACGCCCTTGAGGTTCAGCATGATGTGAACCACGTCTTCCTGCACGCCGTCGATGGTCGAGTACTCGTGCAGCACACCGGCGATCGTGACTTCGGTCGGCGCATAACCCACCATCGACGACAGCAGCACGCGACGCAAAGCATTGCCGAGCGTGTGGCCGTAGCCTCGCTCGAACGGCTCCAGGGTCACTTTCGCGCGGTTGTGGCCGAGCGGCTCGACGTTGATGGCTTTGGGTTTCAGCAGATTGGTTTGCATTGAGTCCTGTTCCTCTCAATACCCTCGGCTCGTTACACCGATAAGGCTGATGGACATTGCCGGGCGACACGGCGGACTGCAGGGCCCGGCCGCCCGCAATCCCGAGAAGGGTGTCCGGCACTCGGCCGGGCACCCACCGTCTTTGTTTACCGCGAGTACAACTCGACGATCAGCGCTTCCTTGATGTCGGCACCGAATTCATCGCGGTCGGGCGTCTTCTTGAACACGCCTTCGAGCTTCGAGGCATCGACCTGCACCCAGGCCGGCATGCCGATCGACTCGGCGAGCTTCACGGCGTCAGTGATACGCAGCTGCTTCTTCGCCTTTTCGCGCACGGCCACGACGTCGCCGACCTTCACGAGATAGGACGCGATGTTGACGACCTCGCCATTGACGGTGATGCCCTTGTGCGAGACCAGCTGGCGCGCTTCGGCACGGGTCGAGCCGAAGCCCATGCGGTAGACGACGTTGTCCAGGCGCGATTCGAGCAGCGTCAGCAGGTTGGCGCCGGTGTTGCCCTTGCGGCGCTCGGCCTCGGCGAAGTAGCGGCGGAACTGGCGCTCCAGCACGCCATACATGCGCTTGACCTTCTGCTTCTCGCGCAGCTGCAGGCCGAAGTCGCTGGTGCGCGAGCCGGAGGTGCGGCCGTGCTGGCCGGGCTTGCTGTCGAACTTCGCCTTGTCGCTGATCGCGCGGCGGGCGCTCTTCAGGAACAGGTCGGTGCCTTCACGGCGGGAGAGTTTGGCCTTGGGGCCGAGATAACGTGCCACGTTGCTTTCCTTAAATCATCTGACGCAGGCTGTTCGGCTTGCGCGAGTCTGGCGAGTGTTGTTATGGGCGCTCAGACGGTGGTCTTCAATGCAAATGTCGGCGTTGCCCGAAAGCACCGCCGACACGGGGACAAAACGCTGTCAGATGCGACGGCGCTTTTGCGGACGGCAGCCGTTGTGCGGAACCGGCGTCACGTCCGAAATTGAATTGATGCGAATGCCCAGCGAGGCCAGCGCCCGCACCGACGACTCGCGGCCGGGTCCCGGCCCCTTGATCCGCACGTCGAGGTTCTTGATGCCTTGCTCTTGCGCCGCGCGGCCGGCCACTTCGGCGGCCACCTGGGCGGCAAACGGCGTGCTCTTGCGTGAGCCCTTGAAGCCCTGGCCACCGCTCGACGCCCAGGACAGCGCGCCGCCCTGGCGATCGGTGATCGTGATGATGGTGTTGTTGAACGACGCGTGAACGTGCGCAATGCCGTCCGCCACGTTCTTGCGGATCTTCTTGCGCACGCGTTGCGCGGCGGTATTCGGTGCTTTAGCCATGGTGACCTTCTCTCAATCTTGTGCCGGTGCGGATCGTCCCGTGGGAGCGATCACTTCTTGACCATCGCGCCCGACTTGCGCGGACCCTTGCGGGTGCGGGCGTTCGTGCGGGTGCGCTGGCCGCGAACCGGCAGGCCGCGGCGATGACGGAAGCCACGGTAGCAGCCGAGGTCCATCAGGCGCTTGATGTTGATCGACATCTCGCGGCGCAGGTCGCCCTCGATCGTCAGGCGGCCGATTTCCTCGCGGATCTTTTCCAGATCGGCGTCGGTCAGGTCCTTGATCTTGCGATCGAAGGGAACCCCGCTGGCCGTGCAGATCTTCTGCGCAGTCGTGCGGCCGATGCCGTAGATCGCGGTCAGGCCGATCTCGGCGTGCTTGTGGGGCGGAATGTTGATACCAGCAATGCGTGCCATGTGCGTTTCCTAAAACTCTGTCGTGGCCGTGGATCAGCCTTGGCGCTGCTTGTGACGCGGATCGGTGCAGATCACGCGCACGACGCCCTTGCGACGGATGATCTTGCAATTCCGGCACATCTTCTTGACCGATGCTGCAACTTTCATGCTCTTCTCCTAAGCCTTGTCAGGCCGCTTTCCTGTTTCAATCGTTCGCCGTGTTCCGGAACCGTCACTTGGCCCGGAACACGATGCGGGCCCGACTCAAGTCGTAGGGCGTGAGCTCGACCGTCACCTTGTCGCCCGGCAGGATGCGGATGTAGTGCATGCGCATCTTTCCGGAGATGTGGCCGAGCACGATGTGCCCGTTCTCCAACTTCACACGAAACGTTGCGTTCGGTAGATTCTCGAGAATCTCCCCCTGCATCTGAATGACGTCGTCTTTGGACATGCCTTGGTGTCGTCAGTTCGTCGTTTCGTCTCGCGCCTGGTCCTTCAACCGGCTTTGAAATTCGCCTTCTTCAGCAGCGACTCGTACTGCTGGCTCATCACATAGCTCTGCACCTGCGCCCAGAAATCCATCGTCACGACGACGATGATCAGCAGCGAAGTCCCGCCGAAGTAGAACGGCACGTTGTACTTCAGCACCAGGAATTCGGGCAGCAGGCACACCGCGGTGATGTAGATCGCCCCCGCCAGCGTCAAGCGCGACAGAATGCGATCGATGTGTCGCGCCGTCTGCTCGCCCGGGCGGATGCCCGGAATGAATGCGCCGCTCTTCTTCAGGTTGTCGGCCGTTTCGCGGCTGTTGAACACGAGCGCCGTGTAGAAGAAGCAAAAGAAGATGATCGCCGCGGCATACAGCAACACGTAGATCGGCTGCCCTGGCGACAACAAGCTCGCCAGGTCCTTCAGCCACCGCAGGCCGTCGCCGGTGGCAAACCAGCCCACCACGGTGGCCGGCAGCAGGATGATCGAGGACGCGAAGATCGGCGGGATCACGCCCGACATGTTCAGCTTCAACGGCAGGTGCGACGACTGGCCGCCGTAGACCTTGTTGCCGACCTGGCGCTTCGCGTAATTGACCAGGATCTTTCTCTGCCCGCGCTCCACGAACACCACGACGAAAGTCACGAGCACGACCACGGCGATGATGAACAGCGCCACGACCACGCTCATGGCGCCGGTGCGAATCAGTTCGAACAGGCCGCCGATGGCGCTCGGCAGGCCCGCGGCGATGCCCGCAAAGATCAGGATCGAGATGCCGTTGCCAAGACCGCGCTCGGTGATCTGCTCGCCCAGCCACATCAGGAACATCGTGCCGGCAACCAGGCTCACCACCGCGGTCATGCGGAAGCCGAAGCCCGGCGAAATCACCAGGCCCTGGGATCCTTCGAGCGCCAGCGCAATGCCCAGCGACTGGAAGATCGCGAGGCCGAGCGTGCCGTAGCGCGTGTACTGCGTGATCTTGCGGCGACCTGATTCACCCTCTTTCTTCAGCGCCTCCAGTGTCGGCACCACGTAGGTCATCAGCTGCATGATGATCGACGCGGAGATGTACGGCATGATGCCCAACGCGAACACGGTGAAGCGCGACAGCGCACCGCCCGAGAACATGTTGAACAGGCTCAGGATGCCGCCGGACTGACCCTTGAACAGCTCCTGAAGCGCGTTCGGGTCGATGCCGGGCACGGGGATATGCGCCCCGACGCGATAGACCACGAGCGCGAGCAGCAAGAAGACAAGCCGGCGACGGAGGTCACCGAACTTGCCGCTCTTGGCCAGCTGATTCGCGTTGGTTGCCACTTGGGTATACGTTCCGAGTCTGGGTCTGGTGTTCTTCAGGCGACCGAGCCGCCAGCGGCTTCGATCGCCGCCTTGGCGCCTGCCGTGGCGCCGATGCCCTTGAGGGCGACCTTCTTGGTCAGCTCACCCGATTTGATGACCTTCACCACTTTTGCAAGCTCGCCCACCAGGCCAGCTTGCTTGAGCGTCAGCAGATCGACCTCGTCGGCGCCCAGGCGCTCGAGGTCCTTCAGCGTCACTTCGGCGTTGTACTTCAGCGTCGTCGACTTGAAGCCACGCTTGGGCAGGCGACGCTGCAGCGGCATCTGGCCGCCTTCGAAGCCCACTTTGTGGTAGCCGCCAGAACGTGACTTCTGACCCTTGTGGCCGCGCCCGGCCGTCTTGCCCAGGCCCGAACCGATGCCACGACCGACACGGCGCTTGGCATGCTTGGCGCCCGCGCCGGGCTTGATGGTGTTGAGATCCATGTTCTTTCCTCAGAAGGCGCTTACAGCACCTTCACCAGGTACGAGACCTTGTTGATCATGCCGCGCACCGCGGGCGTGTCTTCGAGTTCGCGCTCGCTGTTGAGCTTGCGCAGACCCAGGCCGCGGACCGTCGCGCGGTGCGATTCCTTGGTGCCGGCGATGCTCTTGACCAGCTTGACCTTGACGGTTTTTTTGTCGCTCATGTTGCTTCTCCGGATCCGGGCGATCAGCCCGTGATCTGCTCAACCGTCAGGCCGCGCTTGGCGGCGATCTCGGCCGGCGTGCTGGTCGCCTTCAACGCGTTCAGCGTCGCACGGACGAGGTTGTAGGGGTTGGTCGAACCGAGGCTCTTGGCCACGATGTCGGTCACGCCCATCACTTCGAACACCGCACGCATAGGACCACCGGCGATGATGCCGTCACCCGGCTTGGCCGGCGCCATCAGGACACGCGACGCGCCGTGCTCGCCGACCACCTTGTGGTGGATCGAGCCGTTCTTCAGCGACACCTTGACCATGTTGCGGCGCGCCGACTCCATGGCCTTCTGCACAGCGACCGGGACTTCCTTCGCCTTGCCTTTGCCCATGCCAATGCGGCCATCGCCGTCGCCCACGACGGTCAGCGCCGCGAAACTCAGCGTGCGGCCACCCTTGACCACCTTGGTGACGCGGTTCACCGCGATCATCTTTTCCTTCAGACCGTCGTCATTGCCTTCGGTCTGGGCGCGGGGTTGAAACTTTGCCATTTCGGAATTCCTTGTCGTCGCGCTTAGAACTGCAGGCCGGCTTCACGTGCCGCTTCGGCCAGCGCCTTGACGCGGCCGTGGTACGCAAAACCGGCGCGGTCGAACGCAACACGCTCGATGCCGGCGGCTTTCGCCTTCTCGGCGATGCGCTTGCCGATCACGGCTGCCGCTGCGGCATTACCGCCCTTGCCCGCCGCGCCGAGTTCCTTGCGGATGTCGGCTTCGGCGGTGGAGGCCGTGCACAGCACCTTCTGCCCGTCGTCGGAAATGACGCTGGCGTAGATGTGCAGGTTGGTGCGATGCACCGTCAGGCGAGCCACGCGCTGCACGGCAATGCGCGCGCGGGTCTGGCGGGAGCGGCGGATACGCTGATCTTTTTTGTTCAACACGGTCGTCGCTCCTTACTTCTTCTTGGTCTCTTTGAGAGAGACCTTCTCGTCCGAGTACCGGATGCCCTTGCCCTTGTAGGGCTCGGGCGGGCGGATCGCCCGGACTTCAGCGGCGAGCTGGCCCACCACTTGGCGGTCGGCTCCCTTGATGAGGATTTCGGTGGGCGTCGGTGTGGTCACCGTGATGCCGGCCGGCATGTCCTTGGCGACCGGGTGCGAAAACCCGATCTGCAGGTTGAGCTTCTGGCCTTGTGCCTGTGCGCGGAAACCCACGCCGACCAGGTTGAGCTTCTTCTCGAAGCCCTTGCTCACGCCGTTGACCATGTTGGAAACCAGCGCGCGCATCGTGCCCGACATCGCATCGGCGGCCACCGATTCGCCAGTCGGCACGAAAGTCAGCGTACCGCCGTCATTCTTGACCGCCACGAGCGAGTTCACCTGGCGCGTCAGCGTTCCCATGGGACCCTTGACGCTGATCTTGTCAGCGTTGATCGACACGTCCACGCCTTGCGGGACGGTGATCGGCATTTTTCCTACGCGGGACATTTCCTTCTCTCCCCTTAGGCGACGTAGCAGAGCACTTCGCCGCCGATGCCGGCTTGGCGCGCCTTGCGGTCGGTCATCACGCCCTTGGGCGTGGTGACGATGGCCACACCCAGACCGTTCATCACGTTCGGAATGTCGTGGCGACCCTTGTAGATGCGCAGGCCCGGACGGCTCACGCGCTCGATGTGCTCGATCACGGGGCGGCCGGCGTAGTACTTCAGCGTCACCTCGAGCTGCGGCTTGGCCGGCTCGCCGATGACGGCGAAGTCGTCAACATAACCTTCGTCCTTCAGGACCTGGGCGATCGCCACTTTCAGCTTGGACGACGGCATCACGACGCTGGTCTTCTGGACCATCTGCGCGTTGCGGATGCGCGTCAGCATATCGGCGATAGGATCACTCATGCTCATTGGATATCTCCTGATCGTCGAGCCGATTACCAGCTGGCTTTGACGACACCCGGGATGTCGCCCTTGAAGGCCAACTCACGGATCTTGTTGCGGCCCAGACCGAACTGGCGGAAGGTACCGCGCGGGCGACCGGTCAGCTCGCAGCGGTTGCGCTGGCGCGTCGGGTAGGCGTTGCGCGGCAGCTTCTGCAGCTCCAGGCGAGCAGCGTAGCGCTCTTCGTCCGACTTCTTCGCGTCGTTCGCGGCGGCCTTCAGCTCGGCATACTTCTTGGCGTATTTAGCGACCAGCTGGTCACGCTTTTTCTCGCGCTGGATGAGGGAAAGTTTAGCCACGGGCCACCTCAGTTCTTGAACGGGAATTTGAAGGCGGCGAGCAGTGCCTTGCACTCGTCGTCCGTCTTCGCAGTCGTGGTGATGCTGATGTTCAGACCACGCAGCGCGTCGACCTTGTCGTAGTCGATCTCGGGAAAAATGATCTGCTCTTTGACGCCGATGTTGTAGTTGCCACGGCCATCGAACGAACGACCAGAGATGCCGCGGAAGTCGCGCACACGCGGCAGCGCCACGGTGACGAAGCGGTCGAGAAACTCGTACATGCGCACACCGCGCAGCGTGACCATCGTGCCGATAGGAACGCCGTCGCGAATCTTGAAGCCGGCGATGGCCTTCTTGGACTTGGTGACCACCGGCTTCTGGCCGGCGATCTTGGTGAGGTCGCCCACGGCGTGGTCCATCACCTTCTTGTCCGACACCGCCTCGGACACACCCATGTTGAGCGTGATCTTGGTCAGGCGCGGGACCTGCATGACCGACTTGTAGCCAAACTTCTGGACCAGTTCGGGGACGATCTTTTCGCGGTAGACCTGTTGCAGGCGAGCGTTCTGTTGTTCAGCCATGGTTTACCTCTTACGCCTTGATCTCTTCGCCGCTGGACTTGAAGACGCGGACCTTGGTCTTGTCTGCCAGGAACTTGACACCCACGCGGTCAGCCTTGCCGCTCGCGGGATTGAAGATGGCGACGTTGGACTGGTGGATCGGCAGCGTCTTGTCGACGATGCCACCGGTGGTGCCCTTCATCGGGTTCGGCTTGACGTGCTTCTTCACCACGTTCACGCCCTCGACGAGCACATGGTCCTCGTCGACGCGCTGCTTCACGGTGCCGCGCTTGCCCTTGTCGCGGCCGGTCAACACGATGACCTGGTCGCCTGTGCGAATCTTGTTCATGGCCTGTCCTTCTATCGCGGCTTTTCTTAGAGAACTTCCGGAGCCAGCGAAACGATCTTCATGAAGCGCTCGGTGCGCAACTCACGCGTGACCGGGCCGAAGATGCGGGTGCCGATCGGCTCGAGCTTGGCGTTCAGAAGAACGGCGGCGTTGCCGTCGAACTTGACCAGCGAGCCGTCCTGGCGACGAACACCCTTGGCGGTGCGAACGACGACGGCACTGTAGACCTCGCCCTTCTTCACGCGACCACGCGGCGCGGCTTCCTTGATGCTGACCTTGATCACGTCGCCGATGCCGGCGTAGCGGCGCTTGGAGCCGCCCAGCACCTTGATGCACATGACGGATTTCGCGCCAGTGTTGTCCGCGACGTCGAGCCGCGACTGCATTTGAATCATGTTCTCTGTCCCCAACTTGAACCGTTTGCCGCCCCATGACCACCATGGGGCGCGGCGCGCGATCAGTCTTGGGCCCGTCACCCTCGAGGCTTGTCGTCTTGTCGACGCCAGGCCGTTCAGGCGGTTTGGGCGGAGCCGGAAGACGACGCGCAACGAATGCTGCGCCCGCTTTTCCGGCGAAGTCGGCGATTATGGCTTGGCGGGCGAACCCTTGTCAAGCCTCAATCGCCATCTTGTGCAGCCTCTCAGGCAGCGGCCTGGCTCAGCAAGGTTTCGGCATTGCTGACCTCGAACTTGCCCGGCGCCTCGATATTGAGGGTCTTCACGACGCCGTCGTCGACAAGCATCGAGAAGCGCTGCGACCTCACACCCATGCCCTTCGCGGTGAGGTCGAGCGTCAGGCCGAGTGCGCGAGTCCACTCGGCGCTGCCGTCGGCCATCATGCGGACCTTGCCGCCGGTTTTCTGGTCGCGCCCCCAGGCGCCCATCACGAAGGCATCGTTGACCGACACACACCAGATCTCGTCGACGCCGGCACCCTTCAGCTTGTCGGCATGCTCGACGTAACCCGGTACGTGCTTGGCAGAGCAGGTCGGGGTGAAGGCGCCCGGCAGCGCGAAGATCGCGACCTTCTTACCTGCCAGCTCCTTCTCGACGTCGAAGGTGTTCGGGCCGATCGAGCAGCCGTTGCCTTCGACCTCGACGTATTCCTGCAGCTTGCCCGCGGGCAGCTTGTCGCCAACCTTGATCATGTTCGCCTCCTGGAGTGGGAATGCCGCCATCAATGAGAAACGGCCGGCCGCCAGTATTCCAGCGAACCGACCGTTGCGTACGGGGCCGGCAAAAGGCCCCGTCCTTGTCGTCCTATTAGACCTCTGCGGCCTTCTGGACCAGGCGTGTCACGACCCAAGCCTTGGTCTTCGAGATCGGCCTGCTTTCGGCGATCTCGACGACGTCGCCCAGCTTGTACTCGCCCTTTTCGTCATGGGCGTGGTACTTGCTCGACTTCGCGACGATCTTGCCGTAGAGCTCGTGCTTGGTGCGACGCTCGATCAGCACCGTCACGGTCTTGGCGCGCTTGTCGCTGACGACCTTGCCCACCAGCGTGCGGGTGTTCTTGGCCTTCGTTTCGGCCGGGGTTTGCGCTGCGGTGTTCATTTCGCGGCTTCCTTCTTCTTCTGCGCCAGCACGGTCTTCGCGCGAGCGATGTCACGGCGCGTCTTGCCGAGCTGCGAGTGATTCGTCAGCTGCTGGGTCGCCTTCTGCATGCGCAGGCCGAAGTGCGCCTTCAGCAGATCGGCGACTTCCTTTTCCAGGCCCGCGACGTCCTTGCTTCGGAGTTCAGATGCTTTCATGGGTGTTCTCCGTGTGCGCCTCAGGCGCCCACTTGGCGAGCCACGAAGGTCGTCTTCAGCGGCAGCTTGGCCGAAGCCAGCAGGAACGCCTCACGAGCGAGTTCTTCGGGAACGCCGTTGATTTCGTAGAGCACCTTGCCCGGCTGGATCTCGGCCACGTAGTACTCGGGGTTGCCCTTGCCGTTGCCCATGCGGACTTCGGCCGGCTTCTGCGAGATCGGCTTGTCGGGGAAGATGCGGATCCAGATGCGGCCGCCGCGCTTCACGTGACGCGAGATCGCGCGACGCGCAGCCTCGATTTGGCGCGCGGTCAGGCGCCCGCGCTCGGTGGCCTTGAGGCCGAAGTCGCCGAAGGACACGTTGGCACCGCGCGTGGCGATGCCGGTGTTGCGGCCCTTCTGCTCCTTGCGATATTTTCGGCGTGCTGGTTGCAGCATGTTTATTCTCCTTTGGCCGGGCCAGGCGCGACGGCCTTGCGCACACGCTTGACGGCCGGGGTCTTGGGTGCATCGCCGCCGGCCTCGGCCGGCTTGTCGGCGCCTTCGACCGGCGCGTTGAGCACCCGCGGTGCACCGCGATCACGATCTCCACCACGACCCGGGCCCGAGGGACCACGGCGATCGCCACCCGGACGGTCGCCCGGGCGAGCCGGCCGGCGCGGACGGCGGTCTTCCTCTTGCGAGGGCGCCTGCACGCCAGGCGCTTCGCCATGGGCCAGGCGGTCGCCGCGATAGACCCAGCACTTGACGCCGATGACGCCGTATGTCGTCTTGGCTTCCGAGAAGCCGTAGTCGATGTCAGCCTTCAGCGTGTGAAGCGGCACGCGACCTTCGCGGTACCATTCGCAGCGCGCGATTTCGATGCCGTTCAGGCGACCCGACGACATGATCTTGATGCCCTGGGCACCGAGGCGCATGGCGTTCTGCATCGCGCGCTTCATCGCGCGGCGGAACATGATGCGCTTCTCGAGCTGCTGGGTGATGCTGTCGGCGATCAGCTGTGCATCGATTTCGGGCTTGCGCACTTCTTCGATGTTGACGGCCACCGGCACGCCCAGGCGGCGCGTCAGTTCAGCCTTCAGGTTCTCGATGTCCTCGCCCTTCTTGCCGATCACGACGCCCGGACGTGCCGAGAAGATCGTGATGCGGGCGTTCTTGGCGGGGCGCTCGATGAGGATGCGCGACACCGCGGCGCTCTTCAGGCGCGCCTTCAGGTAGTCGCGGACCTTCAGGTCTTCGGCGAGCATCGTCGCGAAGTTCTGGTTCGACGCGTACCAGCGCGACGCCCAGTTGCGCGTGACGGGAAGGCGGAAGCCAACCGGATGAATCTTTTGTCCCATGGTCTTCCTGCCTTCAGTTGCCGACGGTGATGTAGATGTGCGCCGTCGGCTTGCTGATGCGGTTGCCGCGGCCCTTGGCCCGTGCGGAGAATCGCTTCAGCGTGGCGCCCTGCTCGACGAAGATCGTCTTGACCTTGAGCTCGTCGATGTCGGCGCCATCGTTGTGCTCGGCGTTCGCGATCGCGGACTCCAGAGCCTTCTTGATGATGCCGGCAGCTTTCTTGGGGGTGAACGTCAGGATGTTGAGCGCCTGGTCCACCTTCTTGCCGCGGACCATGTCGGCCACCAGCCGACCCTTGTCGGCAGACAGTCGCACGCCACGAACGATTGAACGGGTTTCCATCGTCGTCATCCTTACTTCTTGTTGGCCTTCTTGTCAGCCGGGTGGCCCTTGAACGTGCGCGTGAGCGCAAATTCGCCGAGCTTGTGGCCGACCATCTGGTCCGTCACGTAGACAGGCACGTGCTGTTTGCCGTTGTGCACGGCGATCGTCAACCCGATGAAATCGGGCAGGATCGTGCTGCGGCGCGACCAGGTTTTGATGGGCTTCTTGTCCTTGATCGCCGAGGCCTTCTCGATCTTGGCCATCAGGTGGTGGTCGACGAACGGACCTTTTTTCAGTGAGCGCGTCATGTCGGCTCCTTACTTCTTGCGACGCGAGACGATGAACGTCTGCGTGCGCTTGTTGTTGCGGGTGCGATAGCCCTTGGTCATCGTGTTCCACGGTGACACTGGGACCTGGCCTTCGCCGGTGCGGCCTTCGCCGCCGCCGTGCGGGTGGTCCACCGGGTTCATCGCGACACCACGAACCGTCGGGCGGATGCCCTTCCAGCGGACCGCGCCCGCCTTGCCGTACTGCTTCAGGTTGTGCTCTTCGTTCGACACCTCGCCGATGGTGGCGCGGCAGTCGATGTGAATGCGGCGAACCTCACCGGAGCGCAGGCGCAGCTGGGCGTAGGTGCCTTCGCGCGCCAGCAACGTCACCGAAGTACCGGCCGAGCGCGCGACCTGCGCGCCCTTGCCGGGAAGCAGCTCCACCGCGTGAACCGTCGAGCCCACCGGGATGTTGCGGATCGGCAGCGTGTTGCCCGCCTTGATCGGCGCTTCGGCGCCGCTCAGGATGGTCGCGCCAACCTCGAGGCCGCGCGGGGCGATGATGTAGCGGCGCTCGCCATCGGCGTAGCACACGAGCGCAATGTGCGCCGTGCGGTTCGGGTCGTACTCGATGCGTTCGACCTTGGCCGGAATGCCGTCCTTGTTGCGCACGAAATCGACGACGCGGTAGTGGTGCTTGTGACCACCACCCTTGTGACGGATCGTGATGTGGCCGTTGTTGTTGCGGCCGGCATGCTGGAACTGCGGCTCCAGCAACGACGCTTCCGGCTTGCCCTTGTGCAGGTGCGGATGCACCACCTTCACCAGGGCACGGCGGCCCGGCGAGGTCGGTTTGACTTTGATGACGGCCATTACGCGGCCTCCCCGGAGAAGTTGAGCTCCTGGCCCGGCTTCAGCGCGACGTACGCCTTCTTGACGTGGTCGCGGCGGCCCATCGAACGGCCGAAGCGCTTGACCTTGCCTTTTTGCGTGACGGTCTGCACCGAGGCCACTTCCACCTTGAACATCAGTTCAACGGCGGCCTTGATCTCGGGCTTGGTCGCGTCGCGCAGGACCTTGAACAGCACCTGGTTGCGCTTCTCGGCGATCATCGTGGCCTTCTCGGACACGATCGGCGCCACCAGCACCTGGGCCAAGCGGCCCTCGTCGAATTTGGTGATCACGGGTGCGCGGCTCACGACAGCATCTCCTTGAGTTGCTCGATCGCGCCCTTGGTCACCAGCACCTTCTTGTAGAAGACCAGCGACAGCGGATCGGCGTAACGCGGCTCGACCACCAACACGTTGGCGAGGTTGCGCGAGGCCAGCAGCAGGTTGTCGTCGACCTGGTCGGCGATCACCAGCACCGAATCGAGGCCCATCGACTTCAGTTTCTGCGCCAGCAGCTTGGTCTTGGGCGCGTCAACAGTGATCGAATCAACCACGGCCAGACGGCCTTCGCGCGCCAGCTGCGAGAAGATGGCAGCCATGCCGGCGCGGTACATCTTCTTGTTGATCTTCTGGGTGAAGTTCTCTTCCGGGCTGTTCGGGAAGATGCGGCCGCCTCCGCGCCACAGCGGCGACGAGGTCATGCCGGCACGCGCGCGGCCGGTGCCCTTCTGGCGCCACGGCTTCTTGGTCGAATGCTTGACCATCGCGCGGTCGAGCTGGGCACGGGTGCCCTGGCGCGCGTTCGCCTGGAAAGCGACCACGACCTGGTGCACGAGCGCTTCGTTGTAGTCGCGCGCGAACACGGTGTCGGGAGCGTCGACCTTGGAAGTCGCCTGGCCTTGATCGTTCAGGAGCTCGAGCTGCATTACTGGGCTCCCTTCTTGGCCTTGACCTTGACGGCAGGGCTCACGACCACGTGGCCGTTCTTGGAGCCCGGCACCGCGCCGCGTACCAGCAGCAGCTGGCGGGCTTCATCGATGCGAACGATGTCGAGGTTCTGGGTGGTGACGGTTTCGTCGCCCATGTGGCCGGTCATCTTCTTGCCCGGGAACACACGGCCGGGATCCTGCGCCATCGAGATCGAGCCCGGCACGCGGTGCGAACGGCTGTTGCCGTGCGAGGCGCGCTGCGACTTGAAGTTGTGGCGCTTGATGGTGCCGGCGAAGCCCTTGCCGATGGAGGTGCCCTGCACGTCCACCATCTGGCCCACGGCGAAGGTGGTCACCGGCACCTGGGCGCCGGGCTTGAAGCCGGCGGCCACGTCGGCGGCAACACGGAATTCCTTGAGGATCTCGCCGGCTTCGACGCCCGCTTTCGCGAGGTGGCCGGCTTCGGGCTTGGTCACGCGCGAGGCTTTGCGCGCACCGAACGCCACCTGGATGGCGCTGTAGCCGTCGGTCTCTGCGGTCTTGACCTGGGTCACGCGGTTGTTGGACACGTCGAGCACGGTCACGGGAACGGCGTCGCCGTCGTCCGTGAAGATGCGCATCATGCCCACCTTGCGGCCCAGCAATCCGAGGCGATTGCTCAGACTCATGGTTTTTCTCCAGCTTCCGGGGAAGCCTTTGTTTCGAACGCCCGACATCGATTGGCCGGGCTGACTAAGGTGCAAAGGCGTGCTGCCCAATGAAGCAGGCACGGCTTGCGGAAAAGCCTGCGATTGTAGCAGATGCGGTTTCACCCGCAACCGCCATCGCTCGCGTGTCTTACTGCAGCTTGATCTCGACGTCGACGCCGGCCGGCAGGTCCAGCTTCATCAGCGCGTCGACCGTCTTGTCGGTCGGGTCGACAATGTCCATCAGGCGCTGGTGGGTGCGGATTTCGAACTGGTCGCGACTCGTCTTGTTGACGTGCGGCGAGCGCAGGATGTCGAAACGCTGCATCCGGGTCGGCAGGGGCACCGGGCCCTTGACGATCGCGCCGGTGCGCTTGGCGGTGTCGACGATCTCGAGCGCTGACTGGTCGATCAGCTTGTAGTCAAACGCCTTGAGGCGGATGCGGATCTTTTGCTTTTGCATGACGATTCCTTAAAAGAGCGATGCGGTCCACGGCGGCCGCGGTAGGTAGTGCAAAGGCCGCGCGGCCGGCAAATCGCCCGCCGCGCGGTCGTCACGCAGTTACTCCATGATCTTGGCGACGACGCCGGCGCCGACGGTGCGGCCGCCCTCGCGGATGGCGAAGCGCAGGCCTTCTTCCATGGCGATCGGGGCGATCAGCTTGACGGTGATGCTGACGTTGTCGCCCGGCATGACCATCTC
>CAJPFZ010000636.1 GCA_905339355.1 Burkholderiaceae bacterium | reverse complement strand
GCGTGCGACACGTCCGTGCCGAGGTAGCGCTCGCAGCGCGGCGCGAGCCGGCGCAGGATCATGCCGCTGCCGCAGCCGATCTCCAGCACGCGGCGCGGCCGGAGTGCTTCGATGCGCTCGATGCCGTGCTGCAGCCAGTCGGTCATCTGCTCCGGCGGCAGGGGCAGGCCGGTGTAGCTGCTGTGCCAGCCGGCGAACTGGTCCTCGGACGCGTTCGCCGCCGACCCAACGGGCGCGGCGGCATAGGCCTCCGACCACACCTCGCGCCACGCGTCGACCTGCTCATCATCCAGTTGCTGTCCTGCGATGGGCGTGCCCGGCCGCGCGGTCACGTAGGCCAGCAGCCGCTTGTCCTCGCCCTCGCCATCGGCCACGACGACCGCCTCGCGCACGCACGGATGTTCGGCCAGCCGCGCCTCGATCTCGCCCAGCTCGATGCGAAACCCCCGCAGCTTCACCTGGTGGTCGTTGCGTCCGAGGAACTCGAGCGTGCCGTCCTCGTGCAGGCGCGCCAGATCTCCGGTGCGGTACATGCGCGCGCCGGCCTC
The DNA here is from genome assembly GCA_905339355.1 of Burkholderiaceae bacterium. GTDB lineage: Bacteria > Pseudomonadota > Gammaproteobacteria > Burkholderiales > Burkholderiaceae_C > Albitalea. The sequence continues at coordinate 14,192 of CAJPFZ010000636.1, read as the reverse complement.
TGCCGAGAAGGGATCGGGCACGAACCGATCCCTGCTCAGCTCGGGTCGCCTGAAGTAGCCAAGAGCCACCCCATCCCCGCCGATGCACAGCTCCCCGGCCACACCGCACGGAGCCGGCTGCCCATGGCGGTCGAGCACGTAGGTCCGCGTGTTGGCCAGCGGACGGCCGATGGCGACACGGCCCGCGTGGATGTCGCCGCGCACGATGCGCTGCGCGGTCGACCAGATCGTCGTCTCCGTCGGGCCGTAAACGTTCCACAGGCGCGCCACGCGTTCGACCAGGCGGGCGGCCAGTTCGGCCGGCATCGCTTCGCCGCCGCACAGCGCAGTCAGGCCGGCCGCGCCCGTCCAGCCGGCATCGAGCAGCATGCGCCAGGTGGCCGGCGTCGCCTGCATCAGCGTGACGCCCGCTTGCGCGACGAGCTGCTGCAGTGCCTGCGGATCGCCGGCGCGAGCGCGATCGGCGATGACGCAGCAGGCACCGCTGATCAGCGGCAGGAACAGCTCGAGCCCGGCGATGTCGAACGACAGCGTGGTGAGCGCCAGCACGCGGTCCTCGGGCCGGACGTCGAGCAGCGCGCGAAAGCAGCACAGCACGTTGACCAGGCCGCGATGCGCCACCACCACGCCCTTGGGGCGTCCGGTGGAGCCCGAGGTGTAGATGACATAGGCCGGCCATTGGGCGGTGTCTGCGTCCATGTCGGCGTCGATGCCGGCGTCCGTGTCTGCGCAGGCATCGGCCTCGCCGCTTCCGCACGGCGCATCGGCATCGAGCTCCCCGGCGCCGTCCAAGTCAAGCAGCCCGGCCCCCGGCGGCATGGCGACGTGCAAGGCCGACTGCACCGCGGCGGGCACCGCCGAATGTGTCAGCAGCACGCGAGGCTCGCTGTCCTCGCACATCGACACCAGCCGCGAGACCGGGTGCGCGGGGTCGAGCGGCACATAGGCCGCACCGGACTGCATGATGGCCAGCAAGCCGACCAGCATCTGCGGGCTGCGTTCCACACACAGCGCCACCCGCTCGCCGCGCTTCACGCCCAGGGCTTGCAGCCGCCGCGCCAGCCGGCCGACGCGCACGGCCAGCTCGTGGTAGGTGATCACTGCATTCCCATCGACCACGGCCGCCGCGTCGGGCGTGCGCGCGGCCTGCGCCGCGAACAGCGCGTGCAGCGGCTGCCGGCGCGGAAACGCTGTCCGCGTGTCGTTCCACGTCTGCAGCAGGCGCTCGCGATGCGCCGGCGGCAACACCTCCAGCCGGCAGGCCGGCCGGCTCGAACGGCGCGCCAGCGCGTCGAGCAGGCTCGCCATGGCGGCTTCGAGACAGGCGCACACAAGCTCCGCCTGCGTGGGGACAGGCGCCTTCACGACCAGCGCGACCTCTTCGCCTCGCTCCTGCACGCAGGCCACGAGCGGGCGGCTGCCGTCGAAGAGCTGTCGCTCGTCGTGCGCGCCGCAGCAGAAAACGGCGTGGACCCGCGCCGCCCAAGAGGCCTCCAATTGCGGGCCCGGATCGGCGAGCGCCGGCGCCAGCCGCCGCAGCTGCGCGAGCAAGCGATCGGCCTCGGCCGCGGCCTCGTGCGCGCCCATCGTGTCCAGCCGCAGCCGCATCGGCAGCACGAGGGCAGGCCGATCCGGCCGCACGACCAGGCTGCCGAAGACCACGTCGTCGCGCGAGGCGATGCGCTCGAGCGTCAGCGCGAACGCGAGGTGCCACAGGCCGTCGGCGGTGACGCCGCCTCGCCCTACACGGCGACGCAGGCGGCGCACCAGCGCGGGCGCCACCAGCAGCCGCGCCGACACGGTCGCGCCGCCATCGTGCACGCCGAGCCCGAAAGGCAGGGTGGGATCGTCGGGCGCGCCGGCCAGCTCGCGCAGCAAGGCTTCGGCCGCTGAAGGCGGCGCCGATGCATTGGCCGATCGCTGGGCATCGCTGCCCGCTGCACACGAATCCAGGCAAGCACTCATGGGGAACCCTCTTCAATGCGACGCGCGGAGGCGCCGTCGTCGCTCGACCGGCACGTCATGCGAGCGATCCTTGTATCGCCCGCCCGGGCCGCACCGCCTACGGAAACTCGTAGAGCGACGACCGCCACGGCGTGCACACTGCGGCAGCATTGCGAGCAGCAGGAGCCCACCGATGACGCGCCTCACGTACCTCAGGCCCGATGTGGCGTTCGAACCGCTGGTCTGCCGCTGGTATGCGTGGCCGCTGCTGGTGGCGCCGGCGACGCTGGGGCTGATCGCGAGGAACCGGCTGCTGCCGCTGCTCGAGTCCTTCGTGGACGATCCGCAGCTGCATCGCGCTTCGGTGAGGGACCCGGCGTTGCGCGGCGGCCTGTTCGTCGACCACGACGGCGACCCCGCGCAGGCCGAGCTGCTGCTCGACCAGATGCACGACGAGTTGGAGCGTCCGCTTGCGCTGGCCGACGCGGTGATGCTGGCCAACGAGCTGCTGCAGCGCGAGGGCGACGGCTCCTCGCTGGAGCCGCTCTACGAGCGCGTGCCGCGGTCGTTGCGCGGGCTGGTGGAACTCGGCTACGACCTCAACAACCACGCCTCGCTGCGCTTGATCGAACCGCTGCTGTATGCGAGCGAGTTCTACCGGCCGGCGCTGCAGTCGGTGCTGCTGCGGCGCATCGGCGAGGCGCCTCGCCCGTTCATCCTGACGACGCCGCTGATCGATCCGCAAGCAGGCGTGCTGATCGAAGCACCTTTCGAATGCACGCTGTACGACGACCTCGCGCGGCTGCGCGAACACGGTGCGGACCCGGCGAGCTTCGACGCGCTGTGCAGCCAAGTCGGCGCACACGGCGGCGACCCCGGCCGGCTTGCAGAACTGTTCACCGACGTTCCGCCGGCGTCGCGCCACGTGCCTGCGGCTGCAGGCTCGATGCGCGTCCGCTACTTCGGCCACGCCTCGCTGCTGCTCGAATCGAAGACGACCGCGATCTTGACGGACCCGAGCATAGGCTACGAGACCGGGACCGGCATCGATCGCTTCAGCTTCGCCGACCTGCCGCCGCGCATCGACTACGTCCTGCTGACCCACAACCACCAGGACCACGTGCTGTTCGAGACGCTGCTGCAGTTGCGCCACAAGATCGGCAGCATCGTCGTGCCGCGCTCCAACGGCGGCTTCGTGCAGGACCCGTCGCTGCGGCTGACGCTGGAGGCCATCGGTTTCCGCTCGGTGATCGAGCTCGACGAGCTGCAGACGCTGGAGGTGGCCGGCGGAGCGATCACTGGCCTGCCTTTCCTCGGCGAGCATTGCGACCTGCACATTCGAAGCAAGCTGGGCTACCAGATCCAACTCGACGGCCACGCCGCGATGTGCCTGGCCGATTCCAACAACTTGGAGCCTGCCCTCTACACGCGGCTCGCCGCCTTGCTGCCGCAGCCCGATCTGGTCTTCATCGGCATGGAATGCGCCGGCGGCCCGATGTCTTGGCTGTACGGCGACCTGTTGCCACGGCGCCTGCCGCATGACCACGACCAGTCCCGCAGGCTCACCGGTTCGGACTTCGAGCGGGCGCGCCGGATCGTCGACCTGCTGAAACCCCGCGGCGTGCTGGTCTACGCGATGGGTGCCGAACCATGGTTCACCCACATCACGACCATCGTCTACACCGACGAATCGATGCCGATCGTCGAATCGAACAAGCTGGTGGCGCATTGCCAGCGCCAGGGCATGGTGGCCGAGCGCCTGTACGGCAAGCGCGAGATCGTCGTGACGCGCGACGACGTGTCGTTGCGCTGACGACGCGCCGGCTGCGCCGGTCAGCGCGGCAGCGGGCTGCGCGGGGGCAAGGGGGTGAGCAGGAAAGCCCGCGGCTGTCCCCGGTGAATGCCGACGCCGACGATCTGGCCTGCGTCGTTGATGTCGAAGGCCTCGAGCAAGGTCCAGCCGGCCGCCGCCCCGCGCTCGAGCAGCGTGTTGAGGTCGAACATCCGCCCGTTCTCGTAGTAGAAGGCCCGGTCTTCCAGGCGAGCCGTGTTGGAGCGCCCGACGATCTGCCCGAAGTTGTTGATGGCGTAGCCGTGCGCGAAGTTGCCGCCCAGCGTGCCGATGTCGGTCATCACGCCGTGGGCCCAGATGAATGCATGCTGCTCGGTCTCGCCGGCAAGGGTGCTGCCGCCGGTGATGACGCCAGCCTCATTGATGCCGCGCGGATCGACGTAGTTGCCGCCCAGCGTGCCGAGATCGATCATCCGGCGTCCGCTGTAGATGAAGCCGGCGGCGCGGGTCTCGCCCCGCACGGTGGCATAGCCGACGATCTGGCCGAGGTTGTTCAGCCCCGTCGCCACGCTCTTGCGGCCGCCCAGCGTGCCGAGGTCGACCATGCGGCCGCCCGCATGGGCGAAGGCGTGATAGTCCGCGTCGCCGCGCACATAGGCGGTGCCGACCGTGATGCCCAGGTTGTTGATGGCCGACGCGGCACTGGAGCTGCCGCCCAGCGTGCCGAGGTCGACCATGGTGCCGTGGCCGTAGACGAACGCCCGGGTGGCCTCGCCGTGCGGTCCGCCGGCATAGAAGCCCACCACCTGGCCGGCATCGTTGAGGCCAGTCCCCACGCCGCGGGTACCCGGCGTCTTCAGCAGATGGACCGAGCCATGCGCGAAGACAAAGGGCTGCTCGCCGTCGGCAGTCTGCACCCAGCCGGTGGCTTGCCCGCTTTCGTTGATGGCGAGTGCCGCGCTGGCCGTTCCGGCGGTGCCGAGGTCGCTCAGCCAGAAGGTGGGCGCGGCGATCGCGGCGTGGACGCCGGCCAGCCACCACGCCGCGAGAAACAGAAGGTGTTTCAGCTTCAACGGTCATCTCCTCCTTGCTCGATGGCAGCCGGGCGGCGGCCTCATCTGTCGGCCACGAAGCGGGCGGCCGCCGCGACCAGCTGCACCCGGTTGCGCACCGCGAAGCGATGGCGCAGCTGGCGCAGGTGGTAGTCCACCGTGTGCGAGGACACGGTGAGCTTGAGCGCGATCTCGCGGTCGGTCAGGCCGTGCACGACGTGCGACAGCACCGCGTGCTGCATCGCCGACAGTCCGGTGCCACCCGGCGCGTCATGAGACGGTTCATCGCACGCTGCGCTGGGCAGCCGCGTGTGCTGCGACAAGAAGTCATGCAAGCTCAGGCCGAGGGCGAGCGCGTCACCGAGAACACGGTCTTCGATCCAGCGGCGGTTGGACTCGGCGGAACCCAGGCTGACCACCGCCGAATCGCCATGGCCGCTGCCGGGACTGGCCACGCGCTGCAGGATGCCGCTGCCGATGCCGCTGTCTGCCAGTTCACGCACGAAGCGGCGCGCCCGGGGCGATGGCGGCATCTGCGCCACGCGCTCCTCGACGTCGGCGATGTCCCACACCACCGGCAGGCTGCTGCGCCTCAGGTTGAGGTAGCGCGGATCGACTTCGTAATAGCGCTCTTCGAGGTAGTGGCGCATCCAGTCCACATGGGCGTAGCTCGTGAGGCAGGCGCAGCGCGCACCTTCGTCGCCGTTCCTTGCCAGGGTCAGGTAGGCGAGCCATTCGAAGCCCATGTCGTCGAGCCGCTCGCGCACCACTGCTTCGCGGCGGCACGGCGAGTGCGCCGCCAGCAGTTCGCGCACGAGACGGGATGCGCCGCGCTCGTGGTTCTCGGCCAGCGGAATGACGTCCGCTTCCGAGAACAGCGTGATCTTCAGCGCCGGACCCGCGTGCTGCGGCGCTGCCTCGATCGACAAGAGGTCGTTTGCTGCCGCGCGGGAGCCGAGCGCCGGCGGCGGATGACGGCCGCCGGCCGACGCGATGGATTGCCTCACCTGAATACTCATGTCGTTGCTCCGTCCCCAATGTTGTCGTGAGAGCGAGAAACGCGACCGCTTCCCGGCGCGTGGCCGAGGGCGGTTCTCGAGATGCCTTGTCGATGCGGCCCACGGCTCGTGGGCGCCAGTTCAGAGCCAGCCTTTTTCTTTGTAGTACTTGGCCGCGCCCGGGTGCATCGGAGCTGAATTGCCATCCTTGACCATGCGCTTCGGGTCGAGGTTGGCGAACGCCGGGTGCAGCTTCTTGAACTCGTCGAAGTTCTCGAAAACCGCCTTGACCATCTCGTACACGGTGGCGTCCGCCACCTTGGCCGAGGTGACGAAGGTCGCGAGCACGCCGTAGGTGGGCGTCGCGTTCGGGTTGCCCGCGTACAGGCCGCCGGGGATCTCGACCTTGGCGTAGTACGGCGCGCCGGCCACCAGCTTGTCGACCGCCGCGCCCGTCAGCGGCACGAGCTTCGCGCCGCAGGTCGTCGTCGGGTCCTGGATGTTGGCCGAGGGGTGGCCCACGCCGTAGAAGAAGCCGTCGATCTTGTTGTCGCACAGCGCCGCGCCGTGCTCGTCGGCCTTCAGCTCGGAGGCGAGCGAGAAGTCGCCAAGCTTCCAGCCCATCGCCGAGAGCAGCTCCTCCATCGAGGCGCGGGTGCCCGAGCCGGGGTTGCCGACGTTGAAGCGCTTGCCCTTGAGGTCCTCGAACTTCGCGACGTTGGCTTCCTTGCGCGCGAGCACGGTGAAGGGCTCGGGATGCAGCGCGAACACGGCGCGCAGGTCCTTGAACGCGCCGTCCTTCTCGAACACCTTGGTGCCCTTGATCGCGTGGTACTGCCAGTCTGACTGCGTGACGCCGAAGTCCAGCTCGCCGGCGCGGACGGTGTTGATATTGAAGACCGAGCCGCCGGTCGATTCGACCGAGCAGCGGATACCGTGCTTGGCGCGGTCCTTGTTCATCAGGCGGCAGATGGCGCCGCCCGCGGCGTAGTAGACGCCGGTGACGCCGCCGGTGCCGATGGTGATGAACTTCTGCTGAGCAGCCGCGGGCGCAGCGTGCAGGGTCAGTGCCGCGCCGGCGCACATCAGGGCAAGGCGAAATCGAAACGTCATCAGTGTCTCCTCTTGGTCATGGTGGCGATGTGTGTTCGCCTTCACGTATCGCAGCTTGTGTGCCAGCCTCTGAACGAGAGCACCCGCCTCTGACAGCGCACGGCGTCGAGGGCAGGAATCGACACTCGGGGCGGATGCATGGTGTGCTTCACCACACCGTCGAGCGCAACGCGGCGGGCCGCGTTGCGGTGCGTGCTGTGCAACGAGCGGATGGAAGTCCGCACGATCAAGGGTTTTCACCGGCATCGGTCGCCACACCGACCTGCTTGCCGCGTGGCGGCCGGCCAGCGAGGCCAGCCGAGGGCATGGCACGCGGCATGCATATTTCCGTTCGCAACACCCTCCGCCGACCGGCCGTGGCAGGATCGTGCCCCTTCAGGACAACGCAAGCCGACGCTTGGAACCCAACCGCAAGTCGCTGCTTCACCGCTCGCTCGACGGCATCGCCGTCTGGGTGGGTATCGCCACGCTCGCCACGGCTGCGGCAATGGCAACCTACACGCTGAGCGAGAACTCGGGTTACGACCAGCTGGCCGACATGGCTGTGCATCAGCTGGACCTCTACGCCGCCGGTATCGAGAGCGAACTGAGCAAGTACGAGAGCCTGCCCAGCATTCTCGAGCTCGACAGGAGCATGTTCGTGCTGCTGCAGAGCCCGAATGACCGCGCACTCGGCGAAAAGGTCAGCAAGAGCCTGCTGAATCTCAACGTGCGCGTCGGTTCACTGGCCATCCTGCTGATGGACGGCAACGGACTCGTGCTGGCGTCGAGCAACTGGTACGAGCCGCAGAGCTTCGTCGGCCACGACCTGTCGGACACCCCCTTCTTCGGCGACGCCGTGCGCGGGGGCCAGGCACGCTCCTTCGTGGCCGACGCGACCCGCGGTGCGCCGCACTGCTACTTCGCTCGCGCGATCGTCGAGCGCGAGCAGGTGGTTGGCGTGGTGGCCGTGAAGGTGAGCCTCGAATCGGTCGAAAGCACCTGGATCGAGTACGCGGCCGGTTCGCAAAGCGAGAAGCTGCTGGTGATCGACGAGAACGGCGTCGTGATCATGTCGTCGAACCCGCAGTGGCGCTACAAGACGCTGCAGCAGCTGTCGTCGAACCAAAGGCATGCGCTCGAAGGGACGGACCGCTATCCGCGTGGCCGGCTCCAGCCGCTCGGACTGGAGTTCGAGCGCACGCTCGCGTACGGCACCCACCTCGCACGTCTGCGCGACCCGGCCCGGCCGGACGCCCACACGCTGTTCGTCACCGAAGAGCAGGCGATGGTGAGGCCGGGCTGGCGCCTGATGACCTTGTCCGATGTGGCCGACGTTCAGCGCGATGCGCGCCGCGCCGCCCTCGGCGCGGCGGCGCTCGCCGCCCTACTCGCGCTGCTGGCGCTGCACATGCTGCAGCGCCGGCGCGCACTCGCCCACCGGCTGGCTGCGCGCGAGGCGCTGCAGCGCGCCAAGGACGAACTCGAAGTGCGTGTCCAGGAGCGCACCGCCGAACTGCGCGACGCCAACGCCGCCCTGATCTGCGAGATCGCCGAGCACAAGCGCACCGAGCAGATTCTTCGCGAGGCGCAGGACGAGCTCGTGCAGGCGGGCCGCCTGGCCCTGCTCGGCCGGATGTCCGCCGCCATCACGCACGAGATCAACCAGCCGTTGACCGCCCTGCGGGCGCTGTCGGACAACAGCCGCCGCCTTCTGGCGGCCAGCCGCCTGAGCAGCGTCGAGCGCAACCTGAAAGCCATCGCCGACCTGACCGAGCGCATGGGCCGCATCACCGCGCAGCTGAAGTCGTTTGCGCGCAAGGCACCGCCGCCCAGCGGCACGGTGCTGCTCTGCCATGCGGTGGGCAATACGCTCGAACTCTTCAAGTCGCGCATCGAGCCCGAAGGCGTGCAAGTGCACATCGACGTGCCCGAAGGGCTGCGCGTTCCCTGCGACGGCTACCGCCTCGAGCAGGTATTGCTCAACCTGATCGGCAATGCACTGGACTCGATGAAGCAGTCGTCGCTCAAGCGGCTGACGGTGCGAGCGATCGTCTCGGATGACCGGGTGCGCGTGCGTGTGTCCGACACCGGAACGGGCCTGCCCGAGTCGGTGCTGAGCCACCTGTTCGAGCCCTTCTTCAGCACCAAGCCCGCCGGCGAGGGGCTCGGACTCGGGCTTGTCATCTCGAGCGGCATCGTGCAAGAGTTCGGCAGCTCGCTGCGCGCTCTCAACCTGCCCGAAGGCGCGGCCTTCGAGTTCGACCTGCAACTGGAGAGGGAACGCATCCATGTCTGACTCGAGCCGGATCTCCAAGGGATTCAAGGTCGTCTTCGTGGACGACGATCCCTGCGTGCGCGCGAGCCTCACCGAGTCGCTCGAACTGTCCGGGCTGGACGTCTGCGCGTGCGAATCGGCCGAACACGCGATGCGGCACGTCGGACCGTCGTTTCTCGGCATCGTCATCACCGACGTGCGCTTGCCCGGCATGGACGGACTGGGGCTGATGCGCCACGTGATCGCGGCCGATCCGGCGGTGCCGGTGATCCTGGTCACCGGCCATGGCGACATTTCGATGGCGGTGCAGGCCATGCGCGAGGGCGCCTACGACTTCATCGAAAAGCCGTTCCCGTCCGAACGGCTGGTCGAAACCGCGCTGCGTGCCATGGAGAAGCGCGCCCTGCGGCTCGAGATCGACACGCTGCGCCGGCAGCTCAAGGACAAGCAGGGCATCGAGTCCGTCATGCTCGGCAATTCGCCTGCGATGAAGGACATCCGCCGGCAGGTACTCAACCTGGCCGACACGTCGGCCGATGTGCTCGTGGTCGGCGAGACCGGCACCGGCAAGGAACTGGTGGCCCGATGCCTGCACAACCACAGCAGCCGAAGTCAGGGCAACTTCGTCGCCATCAACTGCGGCGGCATCCCGGAAACGCTCTTCGAGAGCGAGATCTTCGGCCACGAGGCGGGCGCCTTCACGAGTGCAGGAAAGCGGCGGGTCGGGAAGATCGAGCACGCCAACGGCGGGACGCTGCTGCTCGACGAGATCGAGAGCATGCCGCAGACTTTCCAGGTGAAGCTGCTGCGGGCTCTGCAGGAGCGCAAGATCGAGCGGCTGGGATCCAACGAAGAGGTTCGCGTGGACTTCCGCGTGGTGGCGGCGACCAAGTTCGACTTGCGCGCGATGAGCCAGCAAGGCAAGTTCCGCAGCGACCTGTACTACCGGCTCAACGTCGCCGTGCTGGAACTCCCGCCGTTGCGCGAGCGCCGCGAGGACATCCCGGTGCTGTTCGAGCACTTCGTGCTGCGTGCCGCGGTCAAGTACGGGCGCGAAGCGCCGGCCTTGCCCGAGCACATGATGCGCCAGCTGATGTCGGGCGACTGGCCCGGCAATGTGCGTGAACTCCGCAACGTGGCCGACCGCTTCGTGCTGGGACTGCTGGCCCCACGCGAGCAGACGCTCGTGCCCACCGGCTCGCTCACGCTCGCCCAGCACATGGACATGGTCGAGAAGGCGCTGATCGAGCAGTCGCTGAAGCAGCATGGCGGGCGGCCGCAGCAGGTCTGGACGGCACTGGGCATCGCGAAGAAGACGTTCTACGACAAGGTGCACCGCCACGGCATCGTGATGGACCATTTCCGCACCCGCCCGGCCGAACCGGATTCCGACGAGGACGCGCTGACCGCTGTCGGCCGCGCAGGCTGACGGCGAACCTGCCGCGATGGACGCACCGCATCCCGCGCCACCCTCGACCCTGATCGTCCAGGCGGGCGCCGCGCTGGCCGGCTCACGTTTCGAAGAAGCGCTGGCGCTCGCGCAGCAGGCGTGGGACGAGGCCGCCGACGATGCGGCGTCCGCCGCGGCGGGTGCGATCCTGTGCACCGCATCGTTTCGGCTTCAGCGCGTGGCGCAGCTCGTGGCAATCGGCGACGAGGTGCTGCAGGTACTCGCGCGCGCAGGACGCCTGGAGGAGCAGTTCGACTTGCTGCGCTACATGGCAACCGCTTGTTCGGTGCTCGAGCAATCCGCCCGCGCCCTCGGCTATGCAGAGCGCAGCGAGCGACTGGCCCTCGCGCTGGGCGGCATCGGACCGCTGATGCTCGCGCGCTCGGCGATGGCGAACTGCTACTTCGCCATGGGCAACCCCTGGCAGGCCCAGCGGCTGCTGACCGGCGTGCTGGCGCTTCAAGGCGCCGGCAGCATGCTTCGGGAACGAGCGATCGCCGTGGGCAACCTCGGCTCGGCGAAAGTCCTGATGTTCTACCTGCTGCGCGACGCGGGCAGCGAACCTGCCGGCCGCGACGCGCTCCTGCAGGCGCTGCTGGCGCACGAGGAGTGCCTGGCGATCGGGCGCCAGATCGACGAGCCGTTCATCGTCTACGCCGCTCTGCTGAACCTGGCCGAAGTCTTTCTGCATCTGGACCGGCACGACGAGGCGGCCGACCACCTGCAGCAGTCGCTTGCGTTGACCGAACGACACGGCTTCGACCAGAACAACCACCGGCGCGTGGCCGCAGAACTGCAATTGGCGCTGGGCAACGTCGACCAGGCGGTCGAGCTCGGCGAAGCGCTGCTGCAGGCCTGGCCTCAGCACCCGCTGAAACGCTTCGTCCACGCGACGCTGCGCGACGCCTGCCGCCAGCGCGGCGATCTGGCTGCGGCCCTGCATCATTCGCAGGCGGCCCACCGACTGGACACCTTGCGGCTGACGGTGCAGCTGCGTGCGCAATCCGAGTACCTGGTCACCCGTCTCGAAATGGAGGAAGCGCAACGGCGTGCGGATCGAGCCGAGATCGAGGCCGAGGCGCAACGAGAGCTTGCCAATGCACTGGAGCTGCGCGTGCAGGAGCGCACGGCCGAGCTGCGAGAGGCGAACACGGCCCTGCGCGCAGAGGTCGCGGAGCGGCGGCGAGCAGAAGACGAGCTGCGAGCCACGCAGGACGAGCTCGTGCGTGCCGGACGGCTGGCGCTGCTCGGGCAGATGTCGGCGGCGATCACGCACGAGATCAGCCAACCCTTGACGGCGCTGCGCGCCCTGTCCGACAACGGCCGCCGCCTGCTGCAAAGCGGGCGCGGCGACGAGGTGGACCGGCACCTGAAGGCCATCACCGATATCACCGAGCGCATGGGCCGCATCACCGTTCAGTTGAAGACTTTCGCGCGCAAGACGCCGCCGGCCGCTGGATCGGTGCGGCTCGGCGGCGCCGTGGCGACCGTCCTGCAGCTGGTGCATGCGCGCACCACGGCCGAAGGCGTGGAGCTGTGCATCGACGTGCCGTCAGGCCTGCGCGTGCGATGCGACGGCTATCAGCTCGAACAGGTGTTGCTGAACCTGATCGCCAATGCCATCGACGCGGTCAAGACAGCGCCGGTGCGGCGCGTCAGCGTGAGCGCGCGTCGAGCGGGCGCGCATGCCACCGTCAGCGTGCTGGACACTGGCACCGGGTTGCACGAACCCGTGTTGCGGCGCTTGTTCGAGCCCTTCTTCACCACCAAGCCGCCGGGCGAAGGGCTCGGGTTGGGCCTTGTGATCTCGAGTGCGATCGTGCGCGAGTTCGGCAGCAACCTGCGTGCGCACAACCTATTCCCCGGGGCTGCGTTCGAATTCGATCTGCCGCTGGGCGAACCGGCCGCCCGCGAGATTCACGAGTAGTCTTCCGGGTCGCTGGAATCGGTTGGCGAGGTCAGCACCTTGCGCAAGGCCGGACTGACGGGCAGGCGCAAGTTCGTCTGCAGCGGCGGAATGGGCGACTCGAACCATTTACGGTAGATGCGCTCCACCTCGCCGTTGCGGAACAGCTCGACCAGCGTGTCGTCAGCGAGCTTCTTGAACTCGGGGTCGTCCTTTCGCAGTGCGATGCCGTAGGGCTCCACGGAGAGCGAATCGGTGCTCACCGTGTAAGCCGAGGGATCCTTCGACGAGGCGATCAGGCCGTAAAGCAACACGTCGTCCATCGCAAATGCGTCGGCGCGTTTGGACTCGAGCATCCGGAACGATTGGACGTGGTCCTTCCCGGCCAGGATATTCATGTCCAGCCCGCGTGTGGCATTCAGTTCCACCAGCAACGCGATGCTGGTCGTGCCGGCCGTGGACACCACGGTCTTGCCGCGCAGGTCATCGAGCGTGCGCACCGGCAAGCCTGGGCGACGCGTGGCGACACGGCTGCTCGCGACGAAGGTGGTGACGGTGAAGTCCACCTGCTTGCGGCGTTCGGCGTTGTTGGTCGTCGTTCCGCACTCCAGGTCGATCGTGTGGTTGGCCACCATCGGAATGCGCGTGGCCGACGTCACTGGCGTCAGCTTCACCTGCAAGGCCTCGAGCCCGAGCCGACGCTTCACCGCGGCCACGATGTGCAGGCACAGGTCCATCGAATAGCCGATGGGCCGCTGCCTGTCGTCCAGGTACGAAAACGGAATCGAACCGTCGCGGTACCCCAGCGCGATGACGCCGGTTTCCTTCACCTTCCTGAGCGTGAGCGACTCCTGTGCTGAAGCGAAAGTCGCGAGCGCCGCAAGCACCGCTGCCACCAGCCGGTACGCCACCTTGTTGGCTCTCATCCCTGAACGTCCCTCTTGAGGAGATTGGGCGGCGCCGATGCCGCGCTGCCCCACGTTAACAAGGCACGTCCCTTTTGGCTATGGAGAACTGTCCGCGGACAGGGGAATTGCGCCGGAATGCCGCGGGCTCACGTGACCATCTGGCACAACCTGTACGCCTGCGTGGAGGCCGACAACCGGGTCATGCATTCGGTCCGGCCCAGCGCGGCGAAGACGGCCGGCAAGGGAATGGGTGTCTTGTGGTGGAGGACGAGCACGCAGAGCACATGCTCCACCTCTTCAGCGGACAGGCGATGCGACGCGGCCAGCGCGGTCCAGACTTCGCGCAGATCGGCCTCGCACCAGCGTTCCAGCTGGCCCATCGCGCGGTCCGCAGCGCCGGCCAGTGCGATCACGGTGAGCGGCGACAAGCCCATTCCTGCGAGCAGAGACCAGTTCGTCGAGGTCGGACAGTACAGAATCCGCAGCGCGAGATCCAACGCCGCTCTGCCGGCTGCGGCGCGGCCGCAGGTGAGCTCGATGAGCCTGCCGATGTTCGCCTCGCTTTCGAGGTATGCGAGGGTGAGGCGCACATGGTCGGCCCGCTCCGGCAGCGAAATGAAATCCATGGGGCGGCTCCATGAGGTCGGGTGGAAACGGCGGATGGCTCACAGTTGTCTGGACAGCCGGGCCAACCCACGCAGCTTGTATGCCAAGCACGCCTTCCTGCGCCGCGCGGCGGTGGTGGCGACGTTTCCACACTTCTGCGCGCCGA
>CAJPFZ010000635.1 GCA_905339355.1 Burkholderiaceae bacterium | reverse complement strand
GACGGCGTTTCGAGTGCGTTCATTTACCACGGTGGAACCTTCACAGCGCTGGCGGGCCCGTCCGGTTCCATCAGTACCAGCGCTTTGGGGATCAGCGAGAACGGCTCGGTGGTTGGCAGCTTTTTCACGTCGATGGAGATCGACGCGGATGGCTACCCTGTCTATGGCCCCGAACTCTCGTACATCTACAGCGCAGGCACGTACGCGACCTTCGCCGTTCCGGGTGCCATCAATACGACGGCACGCGCGATTTCGCCGGACGGCCGCTATGTCTCGGGCTACTACGCGAGCGAGACGACGCAGCAAGCATTCGTTCTGGACACCCTGACGAATGCCTTCGCATTCACCGGCGGCGACGGCTTCACGATCGCCCAAGGCATCAACAATTCCTACCGGACGGTGGGAAGCGATCTGTCCTTCATTACGGGAGAACGACCCGGCTTCATCTACGACATCCCGACTGGCACCCGCACCGACGTGATGTTGCCCGGCACGACGCGCACTGCCTTTCGCGCCATAGACAACGCCGGAGTGATCTCGGGTTGGTATGCCGCCGACGGCACGATTCACGGCTTCACCGGCTATCCGGGCGCCTTCCAGGTCATCGATGTGTCCGGCGCGAACGCCACCTGGGTCGAAGGGAGCAATGACTTTGGCGTGCTGGTGGGTCAGTATGACCGCGACGGCTTGACCTATGCGTTCATCGCCACACCGGTGCAGGCACCCATACCCGAACCGGGCACGTGGGCCCTGATGCTCGCAGGGGTGGCGCTGCTGGGCGTGGTGCGCCGGCGCGGGTAAGCGCGCGCCTCTTCGGCTTCACCGCCGCTCCGCCGCCTCACGAGGGCGTCGGCCGGCGATATGTTCATGCAAACATTCATTGTCGCGCCACGAGCCCTGATCACGCTGCGATTTCTAACCCCCCTCTTCGCTGCCTTGCTTGTCCTCGTCGGTGCGAGCCATGCCACTGCCCCGCCCGCGACAGCCGGCGCCCGGCTTCACGCGCTGTTCGAAGCAGACTGGCAGCAGCGCCTGCGCGAACACCCCGAGTTCGCCACCTTCTACGGCGATCACCGCTACGACGATCGCTTGACCGACCTGTCCCCGCAGGCGATGGCCCGGCGCGAGGCGCACGAGCGCGAGATGCTGGCGCGGGCGCTGCGCATCCCGCGCAGCCAGCTGCAAGGCGAGGACCGCGTCTCCTACGACATTTTCTTGCACCAGAAACGCAACGCCATCGACGCGCAGCGCTTTCCGGTGCTGCGCACCCGCTTGTTGAGCGCGATCAACGGCGCGCACATCGAGTTCGGTGGCGTGCTTCAGGCCATGCCGCTGCACACCGCGCGCGACGCGCAGAACGTGCTCGCGCGCATGCGCGCGTTCCCCCAACGTGTGCAGCAGCAAATCGCGCTGCTGCGAGAGGGCAAACGCCTCGGCTGGGTCGCTCACCGCGCCTCGCTCGAGCGCGTACCGGCGCAGATCGACGCGCTGCTGGTCGCCGAAGTACGCCAAGGCCCGCTGTTCGCGCCGTTCACCAAGCTGCCCGCCGAATGGAGCGACGCGCAACGCTCCGAGGTCGCCGCCGCACTCGAACAGGCGATCCGCGAGCAGGTGCAGCCTGCCCTGCGCGAACTGCGCCGCGTAGTGGTCGATGAACTGCTGCCGGCCAGTCCGGCCAGTGGCGCGATGAGCGGCTACCCGCGCGGCGACGAGATTTACCGGCTGCTGATGCGTCAGCAGACCACCACCGAACTCGACGCGCAGGCGATCCACGCGATCGGCCTGCGCGAGGTTGCGCGCCTGCGCGGCGAGATGGAAACGTTGATCACGAGCACCGGCTTCAACGGCAGCTTCGCCGACTACGTGCAGCACCTGAACACCGATCCACGCTTCTTCCACGCCAGCGGCGACGAGTTGCTCGCCCGCTACCGCGACATCGCCAAGCGGGTCGATCCCGAACTGCCAAGGCTGTTTGCCGAACTGCCGCGCATGCCCTACGGCATCCGCGCCATCCCTCCTTACCGCGGCGCCGGCGCAGCCGAGCACTACCACTCGGGCAGCGCCGACGGCACGCGGCCCGGATGGTTCAACGCCAACATCGTGGCGCTGAAAACCCGGCCCAAGTGGGAAATGGAAGCGCTGTTCCTGCACGAAGCCGTGCCCGGCCATCATCTGCAAAGTGCCCGCGCGCGCGAGCTGAAGAATCTGCCGCCGTTTCGCCGCAGCGCGCATGTCGTGGCCTATGGAGAAGGCTGGGCCCTGTACGCGGAGGGACTCGGCAAGCCGCTCGGCCTGTACACCGATCCGACCTCCGAGTTCGGCCGCCTGCGCATGGAACTGTGGCGCGCCGCCCGGCTGGTGGTCGACACGGGCATCCACGCGCTCGGCTGGACGCGCGAACAGGCGATCGACTGGATGACCGAACGCGCC
>CAJPFZ010000634.1 GCA_905339355.1 Burkholderiaceae bacterium | reverse complement strand
GCCGTGGAAGTTGCGGTACCAGACGTCGATCAGCGCCAGCAGCACCGGCAGGTTCTTCTCGAGCGGCGTCTCGGCCACATGGCGGTCCATCGCATGGGCGCCGGCCAGCAGCGCGCGGAAGTGCTCGGCGCCGATCGCAAGTGCAATCGGCAGGCCGATCGCCGACCACAGCGAGTAGCGCCCGCCGACCCAATCCCAGAAGCCGAATGTCGTCTTGATGCCGAATTCGGCGGCCGCCGCCACGTTGGTGGTCGTGGCGACGAAGTGCCTGGCCACGTCGGTGCCGCCGTTGGCCGCGAACCAGGCACGCGCCGCGTGCGCGTTGGCCATGGTCTCCTGGGTCGTGAACGTCTTGCTCGCGACGATGAAGAGCGTTTCGGCGGGCTTGAGCTGGCGCAGCACCGGCGTGATGTCGTGCCCGTCGACGTTGGAGACGAAGTGGAACGTGAGGCGCGGATGCACGAAGGCGTCGAGCGCTGGCACCACCATCTGCGGCCCGAGGTCGCTGCCGCCGATGCCGATGTTGACGATGTGCTTGATGCCGCTCGCCTGCGTGTCGCGCACGGTCTCCACATAGGCGAGCATCGCGTCGAGCACGCCATGCACGTCGGCGCCGAAGGCGCCTTTGCCGCGCGGCGCGCGCAACGCCGTGTGAAGCACGGCGCGGCCCTCGGTCACGTTGATGGCCTCGCCGCGCAGCATCGCGTCGCGCCGCGCCTCGAGGCCGCACTCGCGCGCCAGGTCGAGCAGGAAGTGCAGCGTCGCGGTGTCGACGAGGTTCTTGGACAAGTCGGCGAACACATGCGGCGCCTCGACGCCGAAGTGTTCGAACCGGGCAGGGTCGCTGGCGAAGGCGTGGCGCAGGTCGAAGTCGCGCCCATGCGCCTCGTAGTGGCCCGCCAGCGCGGCCCAGGCTTCGGTTTGGTCGCAGCGGGGAGCGGTCATGACAGTGTCTGGATCATCTTGTCGAGCTTGGCGGCATCGGCGGCGAAGGCGCGGATGCCCTCTGCGAGCTTCTCGGTCGCCATCGCGTCGTCGTTCAGGGCGTAGCGGAAGGTCGACTCGTTGTAGGTGAGCGCGTGCACCGACGAGGCCATGGCCGTATCGGGGTCGAGCATGCGCGCGACCGGCGCCTCGCTCGCCTGCAGCGCCGCGAGCAGCTCCGGGCTGACGGTCAGCAAGTCGCAGCCAGCGAGCGCGAGCACCTGCCCCGTGTTGCGGAAGCTCGCGCCCATCACCTCGGTGTCGATGCCGAACTTCTTGTAGTAGGTGTAGATCTGCGCCACCGACCGCACGCCGGGATCGTTGGCGCCGGCATTCGCCGCTTCGTCCCAAGCCCCGCCGGCCGCCTTCTTGTGCCAGTCGTAGATGCGCCCGACGAACGGCGAGATGAGCGTCACGCTCGCGTCGCCGCAGGCGACCGCCTGGCACAGGGAGAACAGCAGCGTCAGGTTGCAGTGGATGCCCTCGTGTTCGAGGATGCGCGCCGCCTGGATGCCTTCCCACGTCGAGGCGACCTTGATCAGCACCCGTTCACGCGGGATGCCTGCGGCTTCGTACAGGGTGACGATGCGGTGCGCGCGCGCCACGCTGGCCGCGCAGTCGAAACTCAGCCGCGCGTCGACCTCGGTGGAAACACGCCCCGGCACGATCTTCAGGATCTCGAGCCCGAAGCGCACCAGCACCTGGTCGACCACCTCCTCGATTGGCCAGCCCTTGAACTGCGCCACCGTGTCGGCCAGCAGCGGCGCGTAGTCGGCGTGCTGCACGGCCTTGAGGATCAGCGACGGGTTGGTGGTCGCGTCGCGCGGCGCGAACTGCGCCAGCTGCTTGAAATTGCCGGTGTCGGCGACGATGGTGGTGAACTGCTTGAGTTGGTCGAGTTGGTTCATGGCGAAGGGTCCGGCGCAGCCTCCATTAGAACCCGAGCCGGGGCCGGGCTCACGCCTTGCCCCGCCGCTTGTCAGGTGGGAGCCGCCGCTGCGCCGGGCTGTTCCTCCGGGACATGCCGGTGCCAGCCCTGACTCTGGCGACATTGACCACCCGAAGAAACTTCGGCATCATTCGGATGAAACTAAATTACATCGCTGACTGAAATCATGTCCTTCGACCTCGTCTTTTTCGGTGGCACCGGCGACCTGACCTGGCGCAAGCTCATGCCGGCGCTGTTCCAGGCGTTCCGCCACGGCAAGTTGCCCGCCGGCGCGCGAATCCTCTCCGTCGCCCGCGACGAGCAAGGCGACGACAAGTACCGCGCCTGGCTCAAAGAGCGCTTCCAGGAAGTGGTCTACGCCAAGCGGCCAACCGACGACGAGTTCGAGCGATTCGCCCAGCTGGTGCACTACCGCCGCATGGACTTGTCGCAACCGCAGGACTACCAGAAGCTCAAGCACTGGCTTGAAGAGCGCAATGCCGACACGGCGGTGCTGTACCTCGCGACCAGCCCGCACCTGTTTCCGCTGATCTGCGAACGGCTCGGCGCCGTCGGTCTCAATGGGCCGAGCGTGCGCGTCGTGCTCGAGAAGCCCTTGGGCCACGACCTTGCGAGCGCACAGGAGATCAACCGCGTCGTGCGCTCGGTGTTCAGCGAAACGCAGGCCTTTCGCATCGACCACTACCTCGGCAAGCCCTCGGTGCAGAACCTGATGGCGCTGCGCTTCGGCAATGCGCTGTTCGAGCCGCTGTGGCGGCGCGAGAGCATCGCCAACATCCAGATCACGCTCGCCGAGGACCTCGG
>CAJPFZ010000633.1 GCA_905339355.1 Burkholderiaceae bacterium | reverse complement strand
CATGTCGAAGCAGCATTTTGACCGTTCGAAACCGCACGTAAATGTGGGGACGATGGGGCACATTGACCACGGCAAGACGACGCTGACCGCGGCCATCACGAAAGTGTTGGGGTTCAAGAAGATGGCCTCGTTCCGGTCGTTCGATTCGATTGATAACGCGCCGGAAGAGAAAGAGCGCGGGATCACGATCAACATTGCGCACGTGGAGTACGAGACGGAGAAGCGGCACTACGCGCACGTGGACATGCCGGGGCACCGGGACTACATCAAGAACATGATCACGGGGGCGGCGCAGGTGGACGGGGCGATTCTGGTGGTGGCGGCGCCGGACGGGCCGATGCCGCAGACGCGCGAGCACGTGTTGCTGGCGCACCAGGTGGAAGTGCCGGCGATCGTGGTGTACCTGAACAAGGTTGACATGATGGACGACCCGGAGTTGCTGGAGTTGGTGGAGTTGGAACTGCGGGAATTGTTGACGCATCAGGGCTTTCCTGGGGACGAGACGCCGATCGTGCGCGGCAGCGCGCTGGCGGCGTTGAATGAAGCGAGTGAAGACCCGAACCATCCGAGTTACGCCTCGATCAACGAGTTGATGCGGGTGGTGGACGAGTACGTGCCGACGCCGAAGCGCGAGACGGACAAGCCGTTCATGATGTCGGTGGAAGACGTGTTCTCGATCAAGGGGCGCGGGACAGTGGTGACGGGGCGTGTGGACCGGGGCGTGGTGAAACCGGGGGAAGAAGTCGAGATCGTGGGCTTGCGGGATGAGACGCGCAAGACGGTGGTGACCTCGATGGAGATGTTCCACAAGATTCTGGACAACGCGGAAGCGGGCGACAACGCGGGGCTGTTGCTGCGCGGCATCGAGCGCGACGAAGTGGAGCGCGGGATGGTGCTGGCCAAGCCGAACTCGATCAAGCCGCACCGGGAGTTTGAGGCGGAAGTGTACGTGCTGCGCAAGGATGAAGGCGGGCGGCACAAGGCCTTTGTGAGCGGGTACCGGCCGCAGTTCTACATTCGGACGATGGACGTGACCGGCGAGATCACGCTGCCGGAGGGTGTGGAGATGGTGATGCCGGGGGACAACATCAAGATGAAGGTGAAGTTGATCACGCCGGTGGCGTTGGAGCAGGGCAGTCGCTTCGCGATTCGCGAGGGCGGCTTGACCGTCGGCGCCGGCGTCATCACCAAGGTCGCGAGCTAG
>CAJPFZ010000632.1 GCA_905339355.1 Burkholderiaceae bacterium | reverse complement strand
CTGGCGCACCGGCCTTTTGCTGGCGGTGGGCGGGGAGTTCGGCTTCGTGCTGCTCGCCATCGCCCTCGGCGACGGCAGCATCGACCCGGCGGTGGGCCAGGTGGTGCTGACCTCGGTGCTGTTTTCCATGATCGCCGCCCCTTTCCTGATCCGCTACAACCACGCCCTGGCAAGCCGGCTGGCGGGCGCCGCGCCACCGAAGCCGGACGAGGCGCCGCTGCACATCGATGCGCGCACGGCGGACGGCTTCCGCGAGCACGTCATCATCTGCGGCTTCGGCCGCATCGGCCAGGGCGTCGCCCACTTTCTCGACGAGGAGCGCATTCCCTTCGTCGCGCTCGACCTCGATCCGGCGCGGGTGCGGGAGGCGCACCTGGCCGGCGAACCGGTCTATTACGGCGACAGCGCCGAGGGCGACATCCTCGACGCCGTCGGCGTCGAGCGGGCGCGCCTGGTCGTCGTCAGCCACGAGGACCTGGCCGCCGCCCTCAAGGTGCTGCACCATGTCCGCCGGCGGCGGCCGGAGCTGCCGGTGATGGTGCGCACGCGCGACGAGAGCCATGTCGACGAGCTGCGCGCGGCGGGCGCGACCGAGGTGGTGCCGGAGACACTCGAGGCCGGCATGATGATCGCTTCCCACGCGCTGCTCCTGCTGGCGGTGCCGCTGTCGCGCGTGGTGCGCCGCATGCGCGACCAGCGCAGCGGGCGCTATCGCCTGATGCGCGAGTTCTTCCGCGGCGAGAACGGGCTCGACGAAAGTCAGCCGGCAGGGGACGGCGACCGCCTGCATCCGGTGCTGCTGTCGGCGGAGAGCGCCGCGGTCGGGCGCACCCTCGGCGAGTGCGGCCTCGACGGCGTGGTGGTCACGGCCCTGGTGCGGCAGGGGCAGCGCCGGTTGTCCCCGGCGCCGGACACGCGGCTGGAGGCCGGCGATGCCGTGGTGCTGTTCGGCTCGGAAGAGGACCTGCGGCGCGCCGAGCGCGCGCTGCTATGAGCAGTCCTTGTTCGCCGGGGGCGGGTGCAGCACCAGTCCCACCTTGGCGATGGACTTGCCGTCCGTCTGCCTGACAACGAGATCGATGCCTTCGAGGGTGACGCGGTCGCCGACCACGGGGACGCCCTTGAAGCGGCGGACGATCACTTCCGCCAGGCTGAGGTCGGCCAGGTCGGCGGGCGGCTGGATGCCGTAGGCGAGGCAGACGTCCGCCAGCCGCGCCTGCGGGTCGAGTGCGAAGTCGCCGAAGAAGCGGCGTTCGAGCAGCGGTTCCGGCAGCGGTCGGGCGGCGAAGCGGCGGCTGACGGCGTCGACGTTCCCGCTGCGCGCGAGGAGGTAGACGATGTCGCCGCCGGCGAAGCGCGCCGCCTCGGGCGGATCGAGCGGCTGGTCGCCGCGGAAGGCGGCGACGATGCGCTCGCCGGGCGCCAGATCCAGCTCGTCCGCCCCGGCGCCGTTGAGCGGGCTCCATTCCGGCACCTGGTAGCCGACCAGCTCGAAGCCCTTGTCGCCGCCGATGTCGAGCGCCACGCGCTGGCGCGCCTCGAAGGCGGGCGGCAGTTCCAGCTTGAGCAGCCGCGCCAGCGGCGTGATGGTCCACCCCTGGCAGACCAGCGAGACGAGCACGACGAAGAAGGCGACGTCGAAGTAGAGACGCGCCTGATCCAGACCGGCCATCAGCGGGAACAGCGCCAGCACGACCGGCACCGCGCCGCGCAGGCCGACCCAGGAGATGAACAGCTTCTCCGCCACCGGGGCGCGGTAGAGCAGCAGCGACAGCCACACCGCCACCGGCCGCGCGACGAGGATCATGCCGGCGGCCACCAGCAGCGCCGCCGGCGCCACCGCGAGCAGCTCGCTCGGCGTGGCGAGCAGGCCGAGCACGAGAAACATCACGATCTGCGCCAGCCAGGCGAGGCCGTCGTGCACGCTGAGGATGTCTTGCAGGGCGTGCACCGGGCGGTTGCCGAGGACGATGCCGGCGACGTAGATGGCCAGGAAGCCGCTGCCGCCGGCGTAGGCGGTGGCGCCGAAGACGAACAGCCCGCCGGCCAGCGTGAGCAGCGGGTAGAGGCCCTCGGCGAGACGGATGCGGTTGATGCCCCAGGCGAGCAGGCGGCCGCCGGCATAGCCGGCGAGCAGGCCTATGCCCATCTGCTGGACGAAGAAGACGCCGATCTGCCACGACGGCGCCTCGCCGCTCGCCAGCAATGCCACCAGGGCCACGGTGAGGAAGATCGCCATCGGGTCGTTGCTGCCGGATTCGATCTCCAGCACCGTCGCCACGCGCTGCTTGAGGCCGATGCCCTGGTTGCGCAGCAGCGAGAAGACGGCGGCGGCGTCGGTGGAGCCGACGATGGCGCCGATCAGCAGGCCCTGCAGCAGGCTCAGGCCGAGCGCCCA
>CAJPFZ010000631.1 GCA_905339355.1 Burkholderiaceae bacterium | reverse complement strand
GGAATGCTGATGCGGCTGCGGATGCTCATCAGCCACTCGTTGGCCGTCAGCGCATGGCCGGCCTTCCCGGGGAACTGGTTGAGGCCGTTGAAGGCGTGGTCGATCTTGCCGACGATCTCGTCGAGCGCCTGCTCGGAGATCGACGGATTGCCGCGGTAGCCATTGAGCACCGCCTTGTGGCGCTCGAGTTCCTTCAGCAGGTCCGACTTCAGGTCGGCCCGCGAAGCCACGTCCATGATTTCGAAGATGGTCGCCAGCGCGTAATGGTGGTCGACGGCCGCCTCGCGCGGGATCAGCTGCCCGAGCCGGTCGAACAGATGTTCCAGCCGCAACATCGTGCGGATGCTTTCGTTGAACGGGTACTCGTAGAGAACCAATGGGGATTCCTCGGGCTGGTGGCCTCCGAACACGGGTGACCCGCGTTCCACGGACCTCGGAGTCCGTGGATTGTTCCACAGCGTTTCGCCCCTGTTCAGCCTGGGGGGCACCAGCGAGTCCACAGCGCGGCGACCTCGGCGGAAAGCCGATCGAGCCCGATGCCGTCGTTGTGGATCACCGCGTCGGCGCTGGCGCGGCGCACCGCGCGCGTTGCCTGCTGGGCGATCACGCTGCGCACGGCGTGTTCGGTCCAGCCGGCGCGCGCGACCACCCGCGAGACTTGCGTCGCCTCGCTGCAGTCGACCACCAGCACGCGCTCGACGATCGCGCGCCAGCGCCCCGACTCCACCAGCAGCGGCACGTCGAACACATGCACCGCGGCAGACGACGCGCTGGCCTCGCGCTCGGTTTCGATGCCGATCAGCGGATGCAGGATGGCTTCGAGCCGCCGCTTGGCCTGCGGATCGCCAAAGGCGAGGGCGCGCATGCGCTCGCGGTCGAGGGCGCCTGCGGCATCGATGAACTCGTCGCCGAATTCGCGGCGGATCGCGGGGATGGCGGTGCCGCCAGGCAGGCTGAGGCGGCGGGCAATCGCATCGGTGTCGATGACGGCGGCGCCGTGCAACGCCAGCAGACCGGCGACCGTGCTCTTGCCGCTGCCGATGCCGCCGGTGAGGCCGATTCGCAGGACCATCGGCCCCCGCCCCCTCACGCCCAGCCGAGCCAGCCCAGCACGCGCGCGGGGCCGGCCAGCATGACGACGATGCCCGCGCCGGCGAGGAAGGGCCCGAAGGGTACGTAGCGGCCTTCGCGCAGACCCCCGCCCATCTTCATCGCGATGCCGACGACGGCGCCCAGCACCGAGGCAGCGAGCACGATCGGCAGCACCATCTGCACGCCGAGCCATGCGCCCAGCGCGGCCAGCAGCTTGAAGTCGCCGTAGCCCATGCCTTCCTTGCCGGTCGCTTTCTTGAAGATCCAGTAGACGCTCCACAGCGACAGGTAGCCGGCCACCGCGCCCCACAGCGCCGTGCCGAGCGGTACCGTCCAGCCGAGCGCGGCCGACACGAGCCCGGCCCACAGCAACGGCAGCGTGAGGTTGTCGGGCAGCAGCGTGGTGTCCCAGTCGATGCCGGCCAGCGCCACCAGCGCGGCGACAAAACCGCACCACAGCAAAGTGGTCGGTTGCGCCCCGAAGCGCCACGCGGTGGCGGCGAACAAGAGCCCGGTGAGCACCTCGACCAGCGGGTAGCGCGCCGAGATGCGCGTCTTGCAGGCCGAGCACTTGCCGCCCAGGCGCAGGTAGCTCAGCACCGGGATGTTCTCGTACCACGCGATCGCATGCCCGCAGGAGGGGCAGCGCGACCGCGGCTTGGCCAGGGATATCTCGGCCGGCGGCTCGATCGTCACGCCGAGCATCTCGGCGCTGTCGAGCTTCCAGCCGCGCTCGAGCATCAGCGGAATGCGGTGGATGACGACGTTGAGAAAGCTGCCGATGCACAAGCCCAGGAAGGCCAGTGCGGGGGGCGACAGCAAGTAGCTCGCGGCCTCCGGCGTCACACCACCTGTCCCAGCTTGAAGATCGGCAGGTACATCGACACGACGATGCCGCCGATCAAGGTGCCGAGGATGACGATGATGAACGGCTCCATCAGGCTCGACAGGCCCTTCACCGCTTCGTCGATCTCGTCTTCGTAGAACTCGGCGGCCTTGCCCAGCATCTGGTCGAGCGCGCCCGACTCCTCGCCGATGGCGCACATCTGCAGCACCATCACCGGGAACACGCCGGTGGTCTGCATCGACGTGGTCAGCGCGCTGCCGGTGGAGACGTCCTTCTGGATCTGCTCGGTGGCTTCGGCAAACACGGCGTTGCCGGAGGCGCCGCCGACCGAGTCGAGCGCTTCGACGAGCGGCACGCCGGCGGCGAACATGGTCGACAGCGTGCGTGTCCAGCGGGCGACCGCCGACTTGTTGACCAGGTCGCCGAACACCGGGACGCGCAGCAACAGGCGGTCCATCGCCTTTTGCATCTTCTCGGAGCGGCGCCACGACTGGATGAAGAAGTAGGTGCCTCCGAACAGCGAGCCGAAGATCGCCCACCAGTAGCTGACGAAGAACTCGGACATCGCGATGACCATCAGCGTGGGCGCGGGCAGGTCCGCGCCGAAGGACGAGAACACGTCCTTGAAGGCCGGAATCACGAAGATCATGATCACCGCCAGCACGACGAAGGCCACGACCAGCACGGCGATCGGGTAGATCAGCGCCGACTTGATCTTGTTCTTGATCGCCATCGTCTTTTCCTGGTAGACGGCGAGGCGATCGAGCAGGGTTTCCAGAATGCCGCCTGCTTCACCGGCTTCCACCAGGTTGCAGTACAGCGAATCGAAATAGAGCGGGTGCTTGCGGAACGCTGACGACAGGCTGGTGCCGGTCTCGACGTCGCTGCGGATATCGGTCAGCAGCTTGGTCACCCTGGGGTTGGTGCTGCCGCGCGCCACGATGTCGAACGACTGGATCAGCGGAACGCCGGCACGCATCATCGTTGCCAGCTGACGCGTGAAGATCGCAATGTCCTTCTGCTTGATGGACTTGCCGCCGCTCAAGCGACGCTTCTTCACCTTGGTGGTCAGGATGCCCTGCCGGCGCAGACTCGCATTGACCATGGCTTCGCCGCCCGCACGCATCTCTCCGCGCACGAGCTTGCCGTTCTTGTCCTTGCCCTCCCACTCGAAGACAAGTTCCTTGATGTTCTGTTTCGCGGCTACTGCAGTCGCCATAGTGCCTCCGAGGAACCGGTTCCTCGCCCAATGATTGTGGTTCGATTCGTTCCCGTCATTCGTTGGTGACCGAGATCACCTCCTCGAGCGTCGTGACGCCGGCACGGACCTTGATCAGTCCGGATTGCCGCAAGTCGCGCACCCCTTCGCGCTGTGCCTGCTGCGCGATGTCCATCGCCGTGCCTTCGGCCAGGATGATGCGCTGGATCTCTTCGGTGATCGGCATCACCTGGTAGATGCCCACGCGCCCCTTATACCCGTTGCTGCAGGCCGAGCAGCCGACCGTGCGGTAGGGCTTCCAGGAGCCGTCGAGATCCGTCTCGGCGAACCCGGCCTTCAGCATCGCTTCGCGCGGATACTCGGCCGGCGTCTTGCACGTTTCGCACAGCTTGCGCGCGAGGCGCTGTGCGGTGATGAGCAGAACGCTCGATGCGATGTTGAACGGCGCCACGCCCATGTTGAGCAAACGTGTCAGCGTTGTCGGCGCGTCGTTGGTGTGCAGCGTGGACATCACCATGTGGCCGGTCTGGGCCGCCTTGATCGCGATGTCTGCCGTTTCGAGGTCGCGGATCTCGCCGACCATGATCACGTCCGGATCCTGGCGCAGAAACGACTTCAGTGCGGCGGCAAAGGTCAAGCCCGCCTTGTCGTTGACGTTGACCTGGTTGATGCCCGGCAAGTTGATTTCCGCCGGGTCTTCGACGGTGGAGATGTTCACGCCCGGCTGGTTCAGGATATTCAGGCAGGTGTACAGCGACACCGTCTTGCCCGAACCCGTCGGGCCGGTGACGAGCACCATGCCGTAGGGCCGCTGGATTGCCGAGAGCAGCCGATCCTTCTCGATTTTCTCGTACCCCAGCGCTTCGATGCCCAGCTTGGCGCTCGACGGGTCGAGGATACGGATGACGATCTTCTCTCCGAACAGCGTCGGCAGCGTGCTGACGCGGAAGTCGATGGCCTTGCTGCCGAACTTCAGCTTCATGCGTCCGTCTTGCGGGACGCGCTTCTCGGCGATGTCGAGCCGGGAGATGACCTTGATGCGAGAGGCGAGCTTGTCCTTGATGGCGATCGGCGGCTGCGTGATCTCGCGCAGTTCGCCGTCGACGCGGAAGCGCACGCGATAGTGGTACTCGTAGGGCTCGAAATGCAGGTCGGAGGCACGTGCGTTGATCGCGTCGATCAGCATCTTCTGCAGGAAGCGCACGACCGGCGCGTCTTCGACTTCGGCCGACGCCGTCTCCGGCGACTCCTGCGACGTCACGTCGTCGGTGACATCGAACTCGAAGTCGCCCGAAGCCAGCGACTCCAGCGCCTCGGCCGCGCTGGCGCCGGTGGCCTCGAGGATCTTGGCGAGCTTGTCGTGCTCGACGATGACCCACTCGGGCGTCAGCTGCGTCGCGAACTTGATGCGCTCGACCGCTTCCTGGTCGGTCGGGTCGGCGCCACCGATGAACAGCCGGTTGCCGCGCTTGCCGAGCACGATGACCTGGTACTGCGCAGCGAGCTTGCCGTCGATGATGTTGCGCGGCAGCTTCTGCCCGTCCACCGCATTCAGGTCCAGCAGCGGCACTGCCAGCGCAGCGGCCAGCGTATGAGCGAGCTCCGAGGGCGACACCGCACCCGCGGCAATCACCGATGAGACGAAGCTGGACTTCTTTTCCTTTGCGCTTCGAACGAGGTCTTCAGCCGTCTTGGTGTTCAGCTTGCCCGCATTGACGAGAACGCGCGCGACTCCCGAGAGGGACGACTGCGCTGCGTCGGTGAGCGTGTCCACGGCTTGAGCTCAGCGCGCGCAGGCGCGCACCATCCGGCGCGGGGAGCGCGGCGACGGGGTCGCTGTCGCAGACACGCTTGCAGCGTGCCGGACACCACGCGGGCCAGCAGCGGAAATTAGAGACACTGAGTGTTCACTCCACGAAGGTAACGCGACGATGATCGCCGAATCACCAGATGGTGTAAATCGCGAGATACGCTCGCGCATGCCAACTATTCACGCCGACACCGCCGCGAGCCTTGAGTCTTCAGCACGAGGCTGCGCGAAACAAAGTGCAAGAGAAGGCGGAAGCGGGAGAAATTGGTCGGGGTGAGAGGATTCGAACCTCCGGCCTCTACGTCCCGAACGTAGCGCTCTACCAGGCTAAGCTACACCCCGATGTGGCGACACGACGCATGCCGTGTCTCTTGCCAACCGGCTCAGAACGAGCGGTCGACTGATCGAACGCAGAATTCTAGCAGAGCTTCCCGGCTCGGCGATGCCGGGATGAGCTTCAGCGACTCGCGCGCCTTGTCGGCTTCGGTTCGCGCCGCGTCGCGGGTCGCGCCGATGGCGCCGGTGTGGCGCACGATCTCGACGATCTCCGCCAGGCGAGCCACCTCGCCGTGCTGCACGGCGTGGCGGATTAGCTCGCGCTCCTGCGCGCTTCCGCGCTCCATCGCCACGAGCAGCGGCAAGGTCGGCTTGCCTTCGCGCAAATCGTCGCCGACGTTCTTGCCCAGCTGCGAGGTGGCGCCTTCGTAGTCGAGCAGGTCATCGATCAGCTGGAACGCGGTGCCCAGCGAGCGGCCGTAGTCGGCGCAGGCTTCTTCGACGTCGTGCGGCGCGTCCGCGAGAACGGCACCCAGGCGCGCGCTCGCTTCGAACAGCTTGGCGGTCTTGTAGCGGATCACCCGCAGGTATTGCTCGACCACGATGTCGGGGTCGTGCATGTTCATCAACTGCAGGACTTCGCCTTCGGCGATGACATTGGTGGCGTCGGCCAGCACCTCCAGCACGCGCATGCGGTTCACCGACACCATCATCTGGAAGGCACGCGAGTAGACGAAATCGCCCACCAGCACGCTCGCCGCGTTACCGAACAGGGCGTTGGCCGTCTGGCGCCCGCGACGCAGGTCGGACTCGTCGACCACGTCGTCATGCAGCAGAGTGGCGGTGTGGATGAACTCCACGGTGGCGGCGAGCTCGTGCCGCTCGGGGCCGGTGAAGCCGAGCGCCTTGGAAAACAGCAGCACGAGCATCGGGCGGATGCGCTTGCCGCCGGCGCTGATGATGTAGTGGGCGATCTGGTTGATCAGCACCACGTCGGAGGCGAGCCGTCGCTGGATCACCACGTCGACCTCTTTCATGTCGGCGGCCATCAACGACGCCGCGCCGCTGGCTGATGCGGGGGAAGCGGAGGAGGACGCCGTCTGGACGCTGAGCTCGGGTGACACGGCACGCATTATAGGAATGGCCGTCGACGCTACAGCGCCGCCGCGCACGGCCTGTCGCCACCCCGCGCGGCCCGATGTGGTGCCGCCCCGGCATCCATAGTAGAATCGCCGGCTCCGCGAAAATCGCGGGGTCTTGGTGCGCCGGTGAGCAGTTCGTCAGCCGGCGCTTCAGGCTTTCAACGAAAGGGCTGATATGTACGCGGTCATAAAAACCGGCGGCAAACAATACAAGGTTGCTGCAGGCGAAAAGATCAAGATAGAACAGATTGCTGCGGATGTCGGCCAAGAGATCACGATCGACCAGGTGTTGGCAGTAGGTGCCGGCGCTGACCTGCAGGTCGGGACTCCCTTGGTGTCCGGCGCAATCGTCAAGGCCACGGTGGTGGCCCATGGCAGGCATGACAAGGTGCGCATCTTCAAGATGCGTCGTCGCAAGCATTACCAGAAGCGGCAAGGTCATCGCCAGAACTTCACCGAGATCGAAATCAGTGCGGTGAACGCCTGAGCTGCCAACGTCAAGGAGATCTGAACCATGGCACAGAAAAAAGGCGGCGGTTCCACGCGGAACGGCCGTGATTCCCAACCGAAGATGCTCGGCGTGAAGGCGTTCGGCGGGCAGGCCGTCCCGGCCGGCTCCATCATCGTGCGCCAGCGTGGCACCAAGTTCCATGCCGGTGCCAACGTCGGTGTCGGTCGCGACCACACGCTGTTCGCGTTGATCGACGGCGAAGTGCAGTTTGCCGTCAAGGGCCCGCAGAACCGCCAGACGGTGAGTGTGAAGGCGCTCTGAGCCGCCGCCGCACCACCGAACAAGCCCCGGTCCTCCGGGGCTTGTTTTTTGGACGAGTCCGCGTCGCCGGCACATCCGGGCGCACGATGCGCTGGATTACCATCCCGCGCATTGCGGCCCCGTTCAAAGGACCATCGTGAACAAGAGCGGCATCATCCTCATCCTCATCGGCGCCCTGTTCCTTGCCCACAACTTCGGCATGCTGCAATTCGGCTGGCTGCGCCAGTGGTGGCCGCTGATCCTCATCGGCCTGGGCGTCTGGTCCATCATCACCCACAAGCCGGGCGACAAACGAACGCCCGGCAGCGACAACCCACCTCAACCATGAAATTCGTCGACGAAGCCACCATCGATGTGGTCGCCGGCAATGGCGGCAACGGCTGCATGAGCTTTCGTCGAGAGAAGTTCATTCCGTTCGGCGGCCCCAACGGCGGCGACGGCGGGCGCGGCGGCAGCGTTTATGCGATGGGCGACCGCAACCTCAATACCCTGATCGACTTCCGATACGCTCGCCGGCACGAAGCGCGCAATGGCGAGAACGGCCGCGGATCCGACCAATACGGCGCCGCTGCCGACGACATCGTGCTGCGCATGCCGATGGGCACGATCGTCACCGATGTCGACACCGGCCAGGTGATCGCCGAACTGCTCGTACCCGACGAGAAGGTGCTGCTGGCCAAAGGCGGCGATGGCGGCTTCGGCAACCTGCACTTCAAGAGCAGCACCAATCGCGCGCCGCGCCAGAAGACACCCGGCTGGCCCGGCGAAGCGCGCAAGCTCAGGCTCGAACTGCGCGTGCTGGCCGATGTGGGGCTGCTCGGCATGCCCAATGCCGGCAAGTCGACCCTGATCACCGCCATCTCGAACGCGCGGCCGAAGATTGCCGACTATCCGTTCACCACCTTGCATCCGAACCTCGGCGTGGTGCGTGTCGCGCCGGAACAGAGCTTCGTCGTGGCCGACATCCCCGGGCTGATCGAGGGTGCTTCCGAAGGCGCCGGGCTGGGCCACCTGTTCTTGCGCCATCTGCAGCGCACGCATCTGCTGCTGCATCTCATCGATTTCGCGCCGTTCGACGAGAGCGTCGACCCGGTGGCGCAGGCCAAGGCGATCGTGGCCGAACTCAAGAAGTACGACCAGGCGCTCTACGACAAACCCCGCTGGCTGGTGCTCAACAAGCTCGACATGGTGCCGGTCGAGGAGCGCGAGAAACGAGTCAAGGATTTCGTCAAGCGCTTCAAGTGGAAGGGGCCGGTGTTCCAGATCTCGGCGCTGACGCGCGAAGGCTGCGAGCCGCTGATCAAGGCCATCTACCAGCACGTCGCGAAGCTGAAGAACGTGGTGCCCGACGATCCCGACCCGCGCTTCGACACGGCCGAGGGCGAAGGCGCAGTGCCATGAGCGCGCTGAAGGTACGCGCATGAGCCGGGCGCTGAAGAACGCGAGGCGCATCGTCGTCAAGGTGGGCTCAAGCCTCGTCACCAACGAGGGGCGCGGCGTCGACGCCGAGGCCGTCGGCAACTGGTGCAGGCAGATGGCGGCGTTGGCCGCGCAGGGCCGCGAGGTGGTAATGGTGTCCAGCGGCGCGATCGCCGAAGGCATGAAGCGCCTCGGCTGGGCGACGCGGCCGAAGGAGATCCACGAACTGCAGGCGGCGGCCGCCGTGGGCCAGATGGGCCTCGCGCAGATCTACGAATCCAAGCTGCGCGAGCATGGCATGGGCAGCGCGCAGGTGCTGCTCACGCACGCCGACCTGGCCGATCGCGAGCGCTATCTCAACGCCCGCTCGACCTTGCTGACGCTGCTGGCTCACAAGGTCACGCCGGTGATCAACGAAAACGACACCGTCGTCAACGACGAGATCAAGTTCGGCGACAACGACACGCTGGGCGCGCTGGTCGCGAACCTGGTCGAAGCCGACGCGCTGGTGATCCTCACCGACCAGAAGGGCTTGTACTCGGCCGACCCGCGGCGCGACCCGAACGCCCGCTTCATCGACGAGGCGCGTGCCGGCGCGCCGGAGCTGGAACAGATGGCCGGCGGCGCCGGATCCAGCATCGGCAAGGGCGGCATGATCACCAAGGTGCTGGCCGCCAAGCGTGCAGCCAGCAGCGGAGCAAGCACCGTCATCGCCTGGGGCCGCGAGCCCGACGTGCTGATCCGCCTGGCTGCCGGCGAGGCGATCGGCACCGCGCTGCTCGCGACCACGCCGAAGATGGCGGCGCGCAAGCAGTGGATGGCCGATCACCTCCAGCTGCGCGGGGCCGTGGTCGTCGACGACGGCGCTGCCGGCAAGTTGCGCGACGGCGGCAAGAGCCTGCTGCCGATCGGCATCGTCGAAGTCAGCGGCGAGTTCCATCGCGGCGACGTGATCGCGGTGCGCAGTTCCGCCGGACTGGAGATTGCGCGGGGCCTGGCCAACTACTCGAGCAGCGAGGCGCGCCTGATCGCGCGCAAGCCGTCGAGCGAATTCGAGCGCCTGCTCGGGTTCACCGGCGAGCCCGAAATGATCCATCGCGACAATCTCGTGCTGACCTGAGCCAGCCGCAGGTGTTCAGCCCGGGGGTGTCTTCGTCACGTCGATGACCGGCATCGGGGCTGCGTCCGGCGCATGCACCTCCGGCTGATGCCGCACCTCATGGTCGTCGTCGCGATGATGCGGCCGCATGCCCGAGCGCAGATAGCGGTTGTGGTGGTTCCCGCGCGGCAGAAAGCGGGCGAGTTCGGTCAGCGCCATCTGATAGACATCGCGCTTGAACTCGATCACCACTTCGAGCGGTACCCAGTACTCGTTCCAGCGCCAGGCGTCGAATTCCGGATGGTCAGTGGCGCGCAGGTTCATGTCGGTATCGCGGCCGACGAGCTGCAGCAAGAACCAGATCTGCTTTTGCCCGCGGTAATGGCCGCGCGCGTCGCGGCGGATGAAATGGTCGGGTACCTCGTAGCGCAACCAGTCGCGCGTGCGCGCGATGATCCGCACATGTTCCGGCGTCAGCCCCACTTCTTCGTGAAGCTCGCGGTACATCGCCTGCTCGGGCGTCTCGCCGTATTTGATGCCCCCTTGCGGGAACTGCCAGGAATGAGTGCGGATGCGTTTGCCCCAGAACACCTGGTTTTTCTGGTTGAGCAGGATGATGCCGACGTTGGGTCTGAACCCTTCACGGTCGAGCATAATCAACCCCAAAATTCTCGTTGAAATCATTATTGCACCGGCATGAGGCTAAGCAACCCCTTGGG
Source organism: Burkholderiaceae bacterium (assembly GCA_905339355.1). Lineage (GTDB taxonomy): Bacteria > Pseudomonadota > Gammaproteobacteria > Burkholderiales > Burkholderiaceae_C > Albitalea. The sequence continues at coordinate 26,060 of CAJPFZ010000631.1, read as the reverse complement.
TTTCCCTCACTTTCGCCGAGCATTTCACTTCTGCCCGACCCCCGCATGAAAGCCTCCCAGTTCTTCGTCTCCACACTCAAGGAAGCCCCCTCCGATGCCGAGGTCGTGAGCCACCAGCTGATGATGCGTGCGGGCTTCATCAAGCGGCTCGGCGCGGGCATCTACAGCTACATGCCGATGGGGCTGCGCGTGATCCGCAAGGTCGAGGCCATCATCCGCGAGGAGATGAATCGCGCCGGTGCGGTGGAGCTGCTGATGCCGGTCGTGCAGCCCGCCGAACTGTGGCAGGAGAGCGGGCGCTTCCAGGCCTACGGCCCTGAGCTGCTGCGCATGAAGGACCGCCATGACCGCGACTTCATCATCCAGCCGACCAGCGAAGAGGTCATCACCGACATCGCGCGCCAGGAGCTGCGCAGCTATCGGCAATTGCCGCGCAGCTTCTATCACATCCAGACCAAGTTCCGCGACGAGCGCCGGCCGCGCTTTGGCGTGATGCGCGGGCGCGAGTTCACGATGAAGGACGCGTATTCCTTCGACCGCGATGCGCAGGCGGCGGACACGAGCTACCAGGCGATGTATGCCGCCTACGTGCGCATCTTCGAACGCATGGGCCTGACGTTTCGCGCCGTGGCCGCCGACACCGGCGCGATCGGCGGCGACCGCTCGCACGAGTTCCAGGTGATCGCCGACACCGGCGAGGACGCCATCGTCTACTGCCCGCAATCGGACTACGCAGCCAACATCGAACTGGCTGAGGCTCTCCCGCTGCTGCCGCAGCGGGCTGCGCCGGCGAAGACATTGGCGAAGACGCCCACCCCCGGCAAGGCCACCTGCGAGGAAGTGGCCGAACTGCTGGGCGTGCCGCTTGCGACCACCGTCAAGTCGCTCGTTCTCGCCACCGACGAGAAGGACGCGGCGGGCGACGTGTCGAAGACCACCGTGTGGCTGCTGCTGGTGCGCGGCGATCACGCGCTCAACGAGGTGAAGGCCGGCAAGGTGGCGGGGCTCAAGGACGGCTACCGCTTCGCGACCGTGGCCGAGATCGAGGATCACTTCGGCTGCAAGCCGGGCTACCTCGGCCCGGTCGCCACGCGCAAGCCGGTCAAGGTCGTGGCCGATCGCACGGTGGCCAACATGAGCGACTTCATCTGCGGGGCCAACGAGGCGGGCTTTCACCTCACTGGCGTGAACTGGGGAAGTGACCTGCCCGAGCCCGACGCCATCGCCGACATTCGCAACGTGCTCGAAGGCGATCCGTCGCCCGATGGCCGGGGCACGCTCGCCATCCAGCGCGGTATCGAAGTGGGACACGTGTTCTTCCTCGGCACCAAGTATTCGAAGTCGATGAACGCCACCTACCTCGACGAGTCCGGCAAGCCGCAGCTCATGCAGATGGGCTGCTACGGCATCGGCGTCACGCGCATCCTGGGCGCCGCGATCGAGCAGAACCACGACGAGCGCGGCATCATCTGGCCCGATGCGCTGGCGCCGTTCACCGTCGTGGTCTGCCCCATCGGCTACGAGCGATCCGCCGCGGTCAAGGAGGCCGCGGACCGCCTGCACGACGAGCTTCAGGCGCAAGGCGTCGACGTCGTGCTCGACGATCGGGGCGAACGCCCCGGCGCGATGTTCGCCGATTGGGAGCTGATCGGCGTGCCGCACCGCGTCGTCATCTCCGACCGCGGCTTGAAGGAGGGCAAGGTCGAATACCAGGGGCGCCGCGATGCACAGGCCGCGGCGGTCGCGGCGAACGAAGTCGCGTCGTTCGTGAAATCCAAGCTTCTGGTGTGAGTCCTGCGGGGAACCGCGGCGCGTTGACCGGACCACAGGCGTGTTGCAGGCACGCGAGGCCAATCGCTTGAAGACTGAGGATCATTCACCGCCGGCGCCCGATGGCGGCGCGCGCCACGGCCGGCGCCGCTTCACCACGGCGCTCATGTCTGCCTTCGCCGGCGCAGTGCTGCCCGGGGCGGCATGGGCCGGCGCGCAGAAGGAAGAACCGCTCGCCGACTCGGTGCGCGGCGCGTTGTCCGCCGCCGTCGCCAACAGGGCGCCGCCCAAGCCGAGCTTCGAGAACACCGAGCTGCGCCTGGCCTACCTGCGCTGGCTCGGCGAGATGAGCGCGCGGCTCAAGAAGCGCAAGTCCGACCACACGACCCGTGTCGAATTCCTCGAGACGGTCTGGTACGAAAGCAAGCGCGCGGGCCTCGACACGGCACTGGTGCTCGGGCTGATCCAGGTCGAAAGCGGGTTTCGCAAGTACGCGATCAGCAGCGCCGGCGCGCGCGGCTACATGCAGGTGATGCCCTTCTGGGCCCGGCTGATTGGCGGCGGCGAAGCGCTGCGCCTGTTCCACATGCAGACGAACCTGCGCTTCGGCTGCGTGATCCTGCGCCACTACCTCGACATCGAGCGCGGCGACCTCTTCATGGCGCTCGGCCGCTACAACGGCAGCCGCGGCAAACCCGACTATCCGCGGCTCGTGTTCGGCGCACGCAAGTACTGGGAATACCGGGTATCGCCGGCCGCCTGAGTCTGCGCTACAGGCCGCTCCAGGACTGCGGTACGGCGCCTTCCACGCCGATCAGGCCGAGCACGCGTTCGATGGTGTCACCCACCAGCTCGTCGACGCTTTGCGGGCGGTGATAGAACGCGGGCAGCGGAGGGAAGATGATGCCGCCCATCTCGGTCACCGCCACCATGTTGCGCAGATGCGCGAGGTTGAACGGCGTCTCGCGCACCATCAGCAACAGGCGGCGCCTTTCCTTCAGCGCCACGTCGGCGGCGCGTGTCAGCAGGTTGTCCGACAGTGCATGCGCCACCGCGGCCAGTGTCTTCATCGAGCAGGGGGCGATCACCATTGCGTCGGCGGAAAACGATCCGCTCGCGATCGCCGCGCCGACGTCGGCCGGGCTGTAGGCCTTGTCGGCGAGTTCCTCGAGCGCCTCGCGATCGAGGCCCAGCTCATGATGCACGTTCAGCACCCCCGCCGGCGTGACCACGAGGTGGGTTTCGCACTTGGCTGCCCTCAGCCGCTCGAGCAGCCGAACGGCGTACACAGCGCCGGTGGCGCCGGTGACGCCGACGACGACACGCGAGGCGCCCGCCGGCACGGCCTCAGGCCTCGCCGCTGCCGCCGCCCAGCATTTTCTGCAGCTCGCCGGCCTGGTACATCTCCATCATGATGTCGGAGCCGCCGACGAACTCGCCGTCGATATAGAGCTGCGGGATGGTGGGCCAGTTGGCGTATTCCTTGATGCCCTGGCGCACGTCCTCGTCTTCCAGCACATTGACCGTCTTCAGGTCGTCGGCGCCGCAGGCCTTGAGGATCTGCACCGCGCGGCCGGAAAAGCCGCACATTGGGAAGTCCGCCGTGCCCTTCATGAAGAGCACCACGCGGCCGGATTTGACGAGATCGTCGATACGTTTTTGAACGTCGCTCATGTTGGGTTCGGCCGGTCGGCCGGAAATAGGCTGTGGATAGGCAAGCTTACGGCAAACGCGGCCGGCGTTTGCCGGTGCGGGTTTGCGGCAAGAATCAGAACGAGTAGGAGACGCCCAGCTGCAGCAGCGGAGACAAGCGCATCTCGCGCAGCGCGTCGTCCAGGCTCTGGTGCCCGGTGAAGACACGCCCGAGCTTGACTGCGGAGCCGGAGCCGAGCGCCATCAGGCCGACATCGGCGCTGAAGCCCCAGCTGCCCTTGCCGAGCAAGGCGCTGTAGCCCACGCCGAGGTACGGCACCGGGCCGCTGGCATCCGCGTCTTCTGCCATCGCGGGCAGTTGAAGCCCCCCGAGGTGACGCTGGCCGACGCTGAACGCACGAACGCCGATGCCGGTCGCCGGACTCGACGGCAACAGCGACATCGTCCGCGAACCCACGAACAGCCCGCTGGTGGCACGAAAACCGCCGCCGCTGCCGGCGGCACGCATCGATCGCGAGAAGTAGTAGTCACCGAAGAGGCTGGCGCTGCTGACCTTCAGGCCCGAGCTGTCTGCGTTGATGATGTGGGCGCGCAGCAGCGGCCCGCTGGTGCCCAGGGAAAGCCGCGCCTGCCATCGTGGCCACAGGCTCTCGGGCGACGGGACGAGGCCATTGCCCTGCATGGCCGCTGCGTTTCCGGCGGCAGCGCCGGCTGCTGCCAGCACCGCGGCTCCCAACCACCGTGTTGATCGCATGACAAGCTCCTCGAACTGACGCAGTTGCGCTGCGAAACGGATTCCATGCTACGCCGCACCGGCAAGCTTGTGTGTCGTTTGCCGGCACACCTCCTTCACTTGAGGGAGGCTGTGACAAATGCCGCACGCTTGCCCGGTTTCAGCGGTTCCAAGGCAATCGACCACCGGTGCAGCGGGCGGTGCCGGCCAGGTCGAGGTGCGACTGCACTTCGCCGAATCCGGCATCCGCAAGCAGGCCCTGGACAGCCGCTGCCTGATCGTGCCCGTGTTCGAGCAGCAGCCAGCCGCCAGGTTCCAGATGCAGCGGCGCATGGGCGATGAGGTGGTGCAGGGCATCGAGCCCTTCGGGGCCCGAACTGAGTGCCAGCCGGGGCTCGTGCACCAGCGCAGCAAGATGGGCGTCGCCTTCGGCGATGTAGGGCGGGTTGCTGACGGCGAGGTGAAAGCGCCTGCCGTGCAGCGGGGCCCACCAGTCGCCGAGTTGCCACTCGACCTCGAGTTGCAGCCGCTCGCCGTTGGCGCGCGCGACCGCGAGCGCCGGACCGCTTCGGTCCACAGCGCAGACATGCACTTGCGGCGCGGACTGCTTGATCGCCAGTGCGATGGCGCCGCTGCCCGTACCCAGGTCTGCTACCCGCGTGTCGTCCAGACCCGCCAGGGGTCCGGCCAGCAGCGCGAGCGCCCACTCGACCAGCGTCTCCGTGTCCGGACGCGGCACCAGCACGTCCCGCGTGACCCGCAGGCTCAGCCCGTGGAACTCCTTTTCGCCGAGCAGATAGGCCAATGGCTCGCCCGCGGCGCGGCGGTCGAGCAGCTCCCCGAAGCGCGCCGCCTGCAGGTTGTCCAGCGCCGCGTCGTCGTGGGCGATCAGCCAGCTGCGCGGGCGCTGCATCAGCTCGGCGAGCAGCAGCTGTGCATCGAGCCGGTCGACGCCGCGTCCGCGTGCACGCGCCAGCGCCTCGTGAACACGCAGCGTCATGCCTCGCCGCTTTCCAGGGCCGCGAGCTGTTCGGCCGCGCGCGCGGCCTCCAGCGCCGCGATCACCTCGTCAAGGTCGCCGTCGAGGATGAACTGCAGCTTGTACAGCGTGAGGTTGATCCGGTGGTCGGTCAGCCGGCCCTGCGGGAAGTTGTAGGTGCGAATGCGGTCGCTTCGGTCGCCGCTGCCGATCAGTCCCTTGCGCGTGGCCGCCTCGTTGGCGGCTCGTTCGGTGCGCTCCTTCTCGCGCAGCCGCGCGGCGAGCACCGCCATGGCCTTGGCCCGGTTGCGGTGCTGCGAGCGGTCGTCCTGGCATTCGGCGACGATCCCGGTCGGCAGGTGCGTGATGCGGATCGCGCTGTCGGTCTTGTTGACGTGCTGGCCGCCGGCGCCGCTGGCGCGAAACGTGTCGATGCGCAGTTCCGAAGGGTTGAGCTGGAGTTCCTGCGCCTCGTCGGGCTCGGGCAGCACGGCCACCGTGCAGGCGCTGGTGTGGATGCGGCCCTGGGTCTCTGTAGCGGGAACACGTTGCACGCGATGCCCGCCCGACTCGAACTTGAGGCGGCCGTAGACTGAGTCGCCTTCGATGCGAAAGACCACTTCCTTGTAGCCGCCGAGGTCGGACAGGCTCTCGGACATGACCTCGGAGCGCCAGCCGCGGCGCTCGGCATAGCGCAGGTACATGCGTGCCAGGTCGGCGGCGAACAGCGCGGATTCGTCGCCACCGGTGCCGGCTCGGATCTCCAGGAAGGCATTGCGGCCATCGTCGGGGTCGCGCGGCAGCAAGGCGGTCTGCAGCTCGAGCGCCAGCCGCTCGATGTCGGCTTGCGCGGCCGCGACTTCCTCCTGCGCCATGTCGGCCATGTCCGGGTCGCCGAGCATGCCCTCGGCGCCGGCGAGGTCGTGTTCGCGCTGCTCGAAGCGGCGGAACCGCTCGACCACGCCGGACACCTCGGCATGCTCGCGCGTCAGCTCGCGAAAGCGCTTCATGTCGGCGGCAATGCCCGGATCGGCGAGCGTCGCGTCGAGTTCGTTGAGCCGCAGCGCGAGCCGCTGGAATTGTTGGCGCAGTGAGTCTTTCATCGGGTGCTCATGAAGGGCGGCAGCACCGCGTGAAGACACGCGCGGGAATCACCGCCCAGGTTGGCGGTGGGTCGCTAACGCTGGCCGTCGGCCGGATCGCGAGACGAGTTGCGCAGGAACAGGCGAGACACCGTCTGTGCCAGCTGCGTGCGGTGTTCGGCATCGGCAGCGTGCAGCTCGGCCAGCGTGCCGTGCAGCATCTTCTGCGTCAGGCCGCGCGACAAGGCTTCTAGCACCGCTTCGACGTCCTCGCCCTTGGCGAGCAGCTTGCGCGCGCGGGCGATCTCGGCCGCGCGCCAGTCGTCGGCCTGCGCGTTGAGCGCCTGGATCAGCGGCACCGTGCCGCGCTGTCCGAGCCAGTGCACGAAACCCTGGACGCCGCTTTCGATGATCGCCTCGGCCTGCTCGACGGCGGCCTGGCGCTTCTCGCCGGCCGTCTGGACGAGCGCCGACAAGTCGTCGACGGTGTAGAGATAGACGTCCGACAGGCGCCCCACCTCGGGCTCGATGTCGCGCGGCACCGCGAGGTCGACCATGAACATCGGCCGGTGCTTGCGCGCCTTCAACGCGCGCTCGACGGCGCCCAGGCCGATGATCGGCAGCGAGCTGGCGGTGCACGACACCACGACGTCGAACTCGGCCAGGCGCTGCGGCAGGTCGGCCAGGCGCAAGGCCTCGGCGCCGAAGCGGCCGGCGAGTTTTTCGCCACGCTCCAGCGTGCGGTTGGCGACTGTGATCGCGCGCGGGTTCTTGGCGGCGAAATGTGTCGCCACCAGCTCGATCATTTCGCCGGCGCCGACGAACAGGATCTTCAGCTCGCTCAGGTCTTCGAACAGCTGCGAGGCGAGTCGCACCGAGGCGGCGGCCATGCTGATCGAGTGCGCACCGATCTCGGTGGAGGTGCGCACTTCCTTCGCGACGGCGAAGGAACGCTGGAACATCTGGTGCAGCGTGGTGCCCAGCGTGCCCGCGGTGTCGGCTTCGCGCACCGCCTGCTTCATCTGGCCGAGGATCTGCGGCTCGCCCAGCACCATCGAGTCGAGGCCGCTCGCCACACGGAAAGCGTGACGCGCGGCGGCCCCGTCTTGCAGCACGTAGGCGTGCTCGCGCAGCACGTGGCTGCCGACGCCGCCCACCTCGGCCAGCCAGTCGACCGCCGGCGCGATCAGCGTGCCGGTGCGTGTCGGTTCATCGGCGACGTAGAGTTCGGTGCGGTTGCAAGTGGAGACGAGGGCGACCTCCGGCCGGCGATTCAGCCGCTCGCGGATGGCCTGCAAGGCGGGTGCCAATTGCTCGGTCGAGAACGCGAAACGCCCACGCAAATCGAGCGGCGCGGTCGCATGGTTCAGTCCGAGGGTCAGAACACTCATCGGGCGATTATAAAATTCGTTGCAAATTCAAGGGCTTGAGCATCGCTCAATGCCATGAGCCGGAATTGACGCAAATCAGTTTCGTTTTCCCATTGCTGATGGATTTCGAACATGGACGTGCTCGGCGGGCTCTGGCACCTGCTCAACTTCTATGCACCCGCTGCCGGCGTGGGGCTGTTCGCCGCGCTGCTGGCCAAGCTGCTGTGGCACGCCGAGCTGAAGGGTTCGCCCTGGTGGCGGCTGTGGGCCTGGGCCTCGGGCAGCGCGGCGCTGATGGCCATCGGCGGCCTCGTCTACTTCGGGCGCGACGGCAAGATGGCGACCTACGCGGCGATGGTCGCCGCCTGCGCGGTGAGCCTGTGGTGGGCAGGTTTCGGCCCCGGACGACGCTGACGGGCTCTCGACCTCTCAGCCTGCGACGGTTTCCGCGCTTCGTTCAGTCGCCACCTCGGCCCGCAGCGAATGCGGATAGGCCTCGGTGATGGTCACGTCGACCATCCGGCCGATCAGGCGCGGCTGCCCCTTGAAGTTGACGATGCGGTTGCACTCGGTGCGCCCCATCAGTTCGGCCGCATCCTTGCGCGAGGGGCCCTCGACGAGGATGCGCTGCACCGTGCCCACACGCGAGGCGCTGATGCGCCGGGCGTTCTCTTCGATGACGGCTTGCAGGTGCTGCAGGCGTTCGAGCTTCACTGCCTGCGTCGTGTCGTCCTGCAGCGCGGCGGCCGGCGTGCCCGGGCGCGCGCTGAAGATGAAGCTGAAGCTCGCGTCGAAGCCCACGTCGTCGATCAGCTTCATCGTCTTGGCGAAGTCGTCCTCGGTCTCGCCGGGAAAGCCGACGATGAAGTCGGTCGACAGGCTGATCTCCGGCCGCACGGCGCGCAGCTTGCGGACGGTGCTCTTGTATTCCATGGCCGTGTACCCGCGCTTCATCGCCATCAGGATGCGGTCGCTGCCATGCTGCACCGGCAGGTGCAGGTGGTTCACCAACTGCGGCACTCTCGCGTACGTGTCGATCAGGCGCTGGGTGAATTCGTTCGGGTGGCTGGTCGTGTAGCGGATGCGCTCGATGCCCGCAATCTCGGCCACCACCTCGATCAGCAGCGCGAAGTCGGCGATCTCGGCCGTGTGGCCCATCGAGCCGCGATAGGCATTGACGTTCTGGCCCAGCAGCGTCACTTCCTTGACGCCCTGCTCGGCCAAGCCCGCCACTTCGGCCAGCACGTCGTCGAAGGGGCGCGACACTTCTTCGCCGCGGGTGTACGGCACGACGCAGTAGCTGCAGTACTTGGAGCAGCCCTCCATGATCGAGACGAAGGCGCTGGCCCCGTCCACCCGGGCCGGCGGCAGGTGATCGAACTTTTCGATCTCGGGAAAGCTGATGTCCACCTGCGGGCGCTGCAGCCGTTCGCGCTGCGCCAGCAAGGCGGGCAGCCTGTGCAGCGTCTGCGGGCCGAACACCACGTCGACATACGGCGCGCGTTCGATGATCGCCGCGCCTTCCTGGCTTGCGACGCAGCCGCCGACGCCGATCATCACGCCCTTGGCCTTCAGGTGCTTCACGCGGCCGAGGTCGCTGAAGACCTTCTCCTGCGCCTTTTCGCGCACCGAGCAGGTGTTGAACAGGATCAGGTCGGCCTGCTCGACGTCGGTCGTCGGCTCGTACCCCTGGGCGGCGTTCAGCACGTCGGCCATCTTGTCCGAGTCGTACTCGTTCATCTGGCAGCCGAACGTCTTGATGAAGACCTTCTTGTTCATCGCGCGGCCCTCAGGGCTTGGTCCAGACCTGGGCGACGGGGTCGAAGCTCCAGGCCTGCGCCTGCGCCGGAGTGGTGGGCCACGGCTTCTTCGCGGCCTCCTGCGCGGTGAGGATCCAGACGTCCTTGACGGCGCCTTGCATGTCCAGCGTGTAGTTCACGAGCAGCTTGGCGCCGAGCAAGGTGCCGGACATCTGCAGCATGTTGTTCTGGCCGCGGATGCGCAGGCCCGGCGCGAGCGGCACCGGCCGGTCGTTGAGCGTGGCCTGGGTCGGCGTGTTCAGCGTCAGCGCGCCGCGCAGCGCGTTCTGCGGAAACTGGCGCTCCTGCGATTGGGCCTGCGCGGCGGCAGGGGCGATCAGGCAGAAGGCGACGGCAGCGATGGCACAGCGGTACATGGTGTTGATCCAGTGGCTGTTGAAGAACAAGAGGAACCGCTCACACGAAAACGGCTCCCTCTGGAGCCGCGTTCGTTTTTCGTTCTGGTGGCGCTTCAGGGATTCGAACCCCGGACCTGCGGATTATGATTCCGTCGCTCTAACCGACTGAGCTAAAGCGCCTGAGCCGATGATTATAGCGTGGCGCCGGCGCGCCGCATCCCCAGCACCACCGACCGCGACAAGCATTGCATGTTCAGCTTCTTCAAGAAAAAAACGCCGGTCGAACCCGCCTCGTCGCCCCCAACGCCCGAGCCGAGCGCAACGGCTCCCGCGCCTCCGCCAGCGCCAGCGCCGGAGCGCAGCTGGCGCGAGAAGTTCGGTTTCGGCCCCGCGCCCGCTGCCGGGCCCGACGCGCAGACCGAGCCGCAAGCCATCGTCCCCGAGCCGCCGGCCCCGATCGCCGCGCCGGCCGCTCCCGCCGCGCCCGTCAGTATCGACACCGTGCCGCCGGAGCGCAGCACCTGGCTTGCCAAGCTCAAGAGCGGGCTGCGCAAGACCGGCACCAGCATCGCCCAGGTCTTCACCGGCACGCAGATCGACGACGCGCTCTACGAAGAACTCGAAGGCGCTCTGCTGATGGCCGACGCCGGCGTGAAGGCCACCGAGTTCCTGCTCGCCGACCTCAGGCAGCGCGTGAAGTTCGCGGGCGTGACCGATCCGGCTGCGGTCAAGGGGCTGCTCGCCGATGCGCTCACCGAGTTGCTGCAGCCGCTGGAAAAGCAGCTGGTCATCGGCGAAGCGATGCCGACGGTGATGATGGTGGTGGGCGTCAACGGCGCGGGCAAGACGACGAGCATCGGCAAGCTGACGCGCCACCTCGCCGAGGCCGGCGAGAAGGTGTTGCTGGCCGCGGCCGATACCTTCCGCGCGGCGGCGCGCGAGCAGCTCGCGGTCTGGGCGGGCCGAACCAACGTCGAGATCGTCAGCCAGGAGGGCGGCGATCCGTCGGCCGTGACCTTCGACGCGGTGGTGGCGGGCAGGGCGCGCCGCTGCGACGTGGTGATCGCCGACACCGCCGGCCGCCTGCCGACCCAACTGCACCTGATGGAAGAGCTGAAGAAGATCAAGCGCTCGATCGCCAAGGCGCAGGAGGGCGCGCCGCACGAGGTGCTGCTGGTCGTGGACGGCAACACCGGCCAGAACGCGCTGACGCAGGTGAAGCATTTCGACGATGCGCTGCAGCTCACCGGGCTCGTCGTGACCAAGCTCGACGGCACAGCCAAGGGCGGCGTGCTCGCGGCGATCGCGCGCGAGCGTCCGGTGCCCGTCTACTTCATCGGCGTCGGCGAGAAGCTGGAGGATCTCGAGACTTTCGACGCGCGCGAGTTCGCCAACGCGCTGCTGAACTGACGCGAGCGCGTCGGCGCTCAGCGCGGGGGCCGGTCCTTCGCGTCTCTTGCGGACGGCGCGGCCGGCTCCGGCGGCGACAAGGGCACCGGGCCGGTCTCGAGGTCGTCGAACCACGTCGAGGGCGGCGGCTCGCGCATCGGCGCAGAGGCCTCGTTCGGCGATGCCGCCGCCGCGCCGCGCAGGGGCTGGGTGGCGCTGTTGGTCATGTGACCGGGAAGCGAACGCGTGCCGGTGAACGGCGCCGGCGGAGCCATGTCGGTGGCCGGCAATGTTGCCGCAATCGCTTCGCGCGCCTCTTCGACCGAAGGCAGCGCACTGGCCGACCACACGTGCACCGGCACCTGCGCGGCCTTCAGCACCTTCGCCAAGCGAGCCCGGCGGCGCAGCGCACGCTCGCTGACCGTGTCGTCGTTGGTCTGCACCTCGATGACGGCGACCACCTGCGAATGGCGGTCGCACACGACCAGGTCGGCACACAGCTGGCCGACGCGGCGCAGCCACTCGGCGTAGGAGTTCCGCGTGGGCACCTTGATGAACCGCTGCAGAGGCACTTGCGCCAGCACCACGTGTGCCGGCAATGCAAGGCGCAGCAGCTCGTAGGCCTCGCGCTCGGGCGTGGTCAGCACGCGCGTTGAAGTGGGCGGCCAGGCGGTCAGGGTATCGAGGTTGTCTGCGGGGCGCGGTTCGGCAGAGCGGCCGGCATGAGAACGCAGGCCCCACCAGAGCAGGGCCGCTGCCGCGACGACGGCGAGCACGATGAGCAGGGGAGTCAAAACGTCAATGGTCCGTTGAACAGCACACGAACATAACGGGCCTGTCCGACGCGGTCAACGCATTCCGTTGCAGGCGCGCCGCTCAAGGCTAGCGAGGTCCGGGGAAACCCTTCATGCCGCCCATGCGCTTCATCATCTTCATCATGCCGCCGCCCTTCATCTTCTTCATCATGTCGCGCATCTGCTCGAACTGATTCAAGAGGCGGTTGACTTCCTGGACGTGGACGCCCGCGCCGGCCGCGATGCGGCGCTTGCGCGTGGCCTTGATGAGTTCCGGCTTGCGGCGCTCCAGTGGCGTCATCGAGCAGATGATGCCTTCCATGCGGCGCACGTCGCGTTCGGCGCGGTCCATGTCGACGGCGCCGGCTTTGGCGGTCATCTGGGAGGGAAGCTTGTCCATCAGGCCGGAGAGCCCGCCCATCTTCTTCATTTGTGAGATCTGTGACAGGAAGTCGTTCAGGTCGAAGGCGCTGCCCGACTTCACCTTGTCGGCGAGCTTCTGCGCGGCCGCCATGTCCACGCCCTTGGTGACCTCCTCGACCAGCGCGACGATGTCGCCCATGCCAAGAATGCGCCCGGCATGGCGCTCGGCGTCGAATACCTCGAGGCCGTCGATCTTTTCGCTGACGCCGGCGAACTTGATCGGCGCCCCGGTGATCTGCCGCACCGACAGCGCCGCACCGCCGCGGGAGTCGCCGTCCATCTTGGTCAGCACGATGCCCGTCAGCGGCAGCGCTTCCCTGAAGGCCTTCGCCGTGTTGATCGCGTCCTGGCCCTGCATCGCATCGACGACGAAGAGCGTCTCCACCGGCTTGAGCGCGGCGTGCAGATCGGCGATCTCCTTCATCAACGCCTCGTCGATCGCGAGGCGCCCGGCCGTGTCGACCAGCAAAACGTCGAAGTAGTGGCGGCGCGCGTGATCGAGCGCGGCGTTGGCGATGGCCACCGGCTTGTCGTCGGCGCTGGATGCGAACCACTCGGCGCCGGCCTGCCGCGTGACGGTCTTCAGCTGCTCGATCGCCGCGGGGCGATAGACGTCGGCGGAGACCGTCAGCACCTTCTTCTTGCGCTTTTCGATCAGGTGCTTGGCGAGCTTGGCGGTGGTGGTGGTCTTGCCGGCGCCTTGCAGGCCGGCCATCAGGATCACCGCCGGCGGCTGCGCGGCGAGGTTGAGGTCGGCCACGCCTTCACCCATCGTCGCGGCCAGTTCACGGTTGACGATGCCCACCAGCGCCTGGCCGGGCGACAGCGAGCCGACCACTTCGGCGCCCAGCGCCTTGTCCTTCACGCGCGCGATGAAGTCGCGCACCACCGGCAGCGCCACGTCGGCTTCGAGCAGCGCCATGCGCACCTCGCGCAGCATGTCCTGCACGTTGGACTCGGTGATGCGCGCCTGGCCGCGCATCGTCTTGACGAGGCGGCTCAGCCGGTCGGTGAGGGTGGATGCCATGTTGGGAAGCGGCCCGTGGTTGGTGCGCGGCAGGGCGCCGAGCGGGGGACGCGAAAGTACACTTCGCAAATGATTTTATCGTTCGAAGGCATGCCGGCCCTGGTCATTCCGGGGCTGCTGGCGCTGCTGGCCTATGTGTTGGCAGCCGCCTTGCCGCAGCGTGCCGCCTCCGGCGTGCGTGCGAGCCTGGTGGTCGCCTGGGTCACGCATGCGGTGGCGATCGCCGTGGACACCACCGGCCTTGGCACCGGCATCGAGGGGGCGCGCTTCGGCTTTGCGCCGGCCCTGTCGGTCACGCTGTGGCTGGTCATCGCGGTGTACCTGATCGAAAGCCGCTGGCTGCCGTTGACCGGCGCACGGCGTGCCCTGGCGGTGCTGGGCGCCACCGCGGTGGCACTGGCGCTGCTCTTCCCCGGCGAGATGCGGCCGCAGACGCTGTCGCGCTGGGCGCCACTGCACTGGGTGATGGGCATCGCCTCTTACGGCCTTTTCGGCGCAGCCGTGCTGCATGCCGCGATGCTCAACCGCGCCGACCGCCAGATGCGCCAGCCGCCGCCGCGTGCTGCGACGTCGCCGGGCACGTTGGGGCTGCCGCTGTTGCGGCTGGAGCGCCTGACGTTCCGCTTCGTCGCCGCCGGCTTTGTCGTGTTGACGTTGGCGCTGCTGCTCGGCTGGTGGTTCACCCAGCCCTGGCACTGGAATCACAAGGCGGTTCTGTCGGTGCTCGGCTGGATCGTCTTCGCCGGGCTGCTGGCCGGAAGACAGGTCTTCGGCTGGCGCGGCCGCACGGCCACGCGCTGGCTGTATGCCGGCGCCGGGCTGCTGCTGCTGGCGTATGTCGGCACCCGTTTCGTGCTCGAAGTCCTGCTGCACCGGCCAATGGCGGGCTGACGATGAAGTACTTGTTGATCATCGCCATCGTGCTGCTCATCTTGTGGGTCGCACGCAGCAGCCGGCGTCCGCCGCCGCCACCTCCGGCGCGGCCCGACGGCAAGACGGTGCAGCAGCCGATGATCGCTTGCGCGCATTGCGGGCTGCACCTGCCCAGCGGCGAAGCGCTGCCCGGCAGAGGGGGCGTGTTCTGCGGCGAGGCGCACCGCGCCGCTTTCGAGAAGGCCCATCCGCTCGAATGAGCGCGACTCCACCCAGCGCAGGTGAGCGGAGGCGTGCCGAGCGACGCGCCAAGCGGCGGCCGCAGCAGCCCGAGGAGTCCTGGTTCGGCGCGCTCGGCGTCAACGACGACACGCCGCTGGGCGAGGAGGGCGGCCTCGACGAGCCCGAATCGCGCTACGAGGCCGGTCTCGCAGCCGCCTCCGGTGCGGCGCCGGACTCGCGCTTCCTGTCGCGCCAGGCGCGGCGCATCGTCAGTTCGGGCCAGACCGCCTTCGATCGCATCTACCGCGTCTTTCTCGGCGCACGCGCGGCGCTCGGCATTGCGCTCATCCTGACGGTCGTGCTGGCCGGCGTGTTCGGCGGGCGGGCGACGCTGCCGGTGGCCCTCGTGAGCGTCTTGTACGCGGCACTTGCGATCGGCATGTGGCTCCTGCCGCGCTTCAACCGCGCGGTGCGCCCGCAGGAACTGGCCCGGTTGCGCGGGCCGCAGTGGCTCGCAACGATCGGCACCGACATCGTCTGCTTCACCGGACTGCATCTGCTGTCGCCGTCATCGACCTTCAACTACGTGGCGTTGCTGGTGCTGCCGGTGCTGATGGCCGGTGTGCTGACGCCGCGGCGCCAGGCGCTTGCGACGGCTGCCGGCGTGGCGGTGGCGTTGCTCGGCAGCGCCTGGCTCGCGGTGATGGGCGGCGGCGAGGCGACGACGCTGATGACGCAGGCCGGCCTCGCCGGCAGCGGCCTGTTCGTCATCACCGTGC
Organism: Burkholderiaceae bacterium; assembly: GCA_905339355.1. Taxonomy (GTDB): domain Bacteria; phylum Pseudomonadota; class Gammaproteobacteria; order Burkholderiales; family Burkholderiaceae_C; genus Albitalea. Next base: position 10,808 of record CAJPFZ010000631.1, on the reverse strand, counting down.
TGGCGGGCGAATTGGCCGGCCGCTTGGCCCGGGAAGAACTTACCGCCAAGGGCAGCCTCGAACTCGCGCGCCAGCAGGCGCAGCTCAATCGCCTGGTGATCGAGGAGATGCAGGACGGCGTGCTGGTCGTCGACCGGCGCGGCCGGGTGCGCGCGGCCAACCCGGCGGCACGCCGCCTGCTCGCACCAAGCGGCATGTGCCGGCCAGCGCCCTTCCAGCTGCGCGGCGTCGAAGCCTGGAGCGGACTCGTGAAGACGGTCGAACGCGCCTTCGTCGAAGCGGTGTGGCCCGAGTCCGGGCGCGACGTGGTGGTCGAGTTCGATCCCGGCGAGACGCGCACGCTGCGTGTTCGCATCCGTTTCACGCGCCGCCTCGAATCGCAGGCGAGCGAGGAGTTCTGCGTGCTGCTGCTCGAGGACGTGCGCAACATGCAGGCGCGCACGCGGCAGGAAAAGCTGGCCGCGATGGGCCGCGTCTCGGCCGGCATCGCGCACGAGATCCGCAACCCGCTGGCGGCCATCGCGCAGGCCAACGCGCTGCTGGCCGAAGACGCGACGACGGCAAGCCAGCGTCAGCTCACGCAGATGGTCACCGACAACGTCGAGCGGCTCAAGCGCATCGTCGATGACGTGATGGAGGTGGCGCCGGGAACGGTGGTCGAAGCCGGCGTCATCGATGCCGGCGAGCAGGTCGCGGCCGCCTGCAAGGGCTGGGCGCAAGGTGCCGGCGTGACGCTGGACGAGCGCAGCGCGGTGCAGGTGGAGCTGCCGGCGGAGTCCCTCGGCGCGCTGTTCGACCCCGATCACCTGCGCCGGGTGCTGATCAACCTGCTCGACAACGGCTACCGCCACTCGAGCAAGGCGCCGGGCTCGGTGCGGGTGCGCCTGTCGGCGCCCGACGAGTCCACGGTGCGCCTGTGCGTGGCGAGCGACGGACCGCCGATCCCCCCCGACGTCGAGCGCTACCTGTTCGAGCCCTTCTTCTCGACACGCAGCCGCGGAACCGGGCTGGGCCTGTATATTTGCCGCGAGCTGTGTGAACGTTACGGCGCCAGCATCGACTACCGCCTGCGCACGCCGGGCGACCCGACGCGCAATGAATTCAATGTGGTGATGCGGCGCCAGGCGCTGCTGCAAACGGAAGCGCCTCATGTGTCCTGAGCCTGACCCCCACCGAGCCGATGCCACGATGTCTTCTCCCTCTCACTTCAGCCTGCTGGTCGTCGACGACGAGCCGGACCTGCGCACGCTGTACGAACTGACGCTGCTGCGCGAGGGGTACGACATCGAGACGGCGGGGTCCGTCGAAGAGGCCTGGCTGCACCTGAAGGACCGCACCTACAGCGCCGTCATCACCGACATGCGGCTGCCCGACGGCACGGGCCTGGACCTGCTGCGCCGGCTCGACGAAAGCGGGCGTCGCGAGAAGACGATCGTGATCACCGCCTATGGCTCGGCCGAGAACGCGGTGGAGGCGCTGAAGGCGGGTGCCTACGATTACCTGACCAAGCCGGTCGACCTGAAGCAGTTCCGCGCGGTCGTCGCGTCGGCCCTCGGGCGTACCCCGTCGACCGTGCCCACGATGGTGCCGTCCAGCCTGCCCTCCGAGGGCGGGCCGGGAGCGGTCGGCGCGAGCGCTTCCGTGCATGCGGCGCCGCGCCCGCGGCCCATCCCCCATCCGCCGGCGCCGCCGGCCAGCCCCGCGCTCGCGCGCATGGCGGGAACGTCCGCCGCCATGCAGGAAGTGCGCTCGCTGGTCGAAAAGGTGGCGCGCAGCATGGCGCCGGTTCTCGTCAACGGCGAGTCGGGCACCGGCAAGGAACTCGTCGCACGGGCGATCCACGAGGTCAGCGCGCGCAGCAACATGCCGTTCATCGCGGTCAACTGCAGCGCGATCCCGGAGCAACTGCTGGAGGCCGAGTTCTTCGGCTACCGCAAGGGCGCCTTCACCGGCGCGGCAGAAGACCGCGAGGGCTTCTTCCAGGCGGCCAACGGCGGAACGCTGTTCCTTGACGAGATCGGCGATCTGCCGCTGTCGATGCAGAGCAAGCTGTTGCGCTCGATCCAGGAGCGTTCGGTGCGGCCGGTCGGCGCGGTCGTCGAGCAGCCGGTGAACGTGCGATTGCTGAGCGCGACGCACAAGGACCTGGGCGCCGAGGTGCTGGCCGGCAAGTTTCGCCAGGACTTGTACTACCGGCTCAACGTGATCCAGATCCGCGTGCCGCCGCTGCGTGAGCGGCTCGAGGACTTGCAGCAGATCAGCGAACGCGTGCTCGAACGCATCGCGCGCGACGCCAACGTCTCGCCGCCGCCGCGCCTCACGCGCGACGCGCTGGTGCACCTGGCGCGCTACCCGTTCCCGGGCAACGTGCGCGAACTCGAGAACCTGCTGCACCGCGCGGTGGCGTTGTCGGGCGACGAGGAGATCGACGTGTTCGATCTCGGCCTGCCGGAGACGGTGTTCACCGACAGCGCGGCGCAGGAACTCGACCTGATCACCGAGAACACACGCATCGACCCGTCGATGCTCGCGCCCGAGCCGCCGCCCGCGCCGCCGGCCGTCGCGCCGCTGCCGGACGACCTGGCGAAGTACCTCGACGAGGTCGAGCGCGACATCCTGCTGCGCGCGCTGGAGCGCCACCGCTTCAACCGCACGGCGGCCGGCGCGAGCCTGGGGTTGTCGCTGCGGCAGATGCGCTACCGGATGGCACGGCTCGGCGTCAGCGTCGGCGGCGACAGTTTCGATGGCGAGCGCGGCGGCTCCTGACGCCGGCTGGGAAGGCGGCTGGTGGCGCGCGGCGCGGCGCGTCGAATCGCCGAACCACGGGCCGCGCCCTGCGAACACCGACATCTCGCTCGCGCTGATCCACTCGATCAGCCTGCCGCCGGGCGAGTACGGCGGTGACGGCGTCGAACGGCTCTTCACCAACCGTCTCGACTGGGACGCGCATCCCTATTACCAGCGCATCCGGGGCCTGCAGGTCTCGTCTCACTTCTTCGTGCGGCGCGACGGCGAACTGATGCAGTTCGTTTCGTGCGACGAGCGCGCGTGGCATGCCGGCCCGTCGTGCTGGCGGGGCCGCGACAACTGCAACGACTATTCGATCGGCATCGAGCTCGAAGGCCTGGAGGGCGAGACTTTCGAGCCGGGGCAGTACGCCGCTCTCGCGCGGCTGCTGCGAGCGCTCGCAATGCGCTACCCGCTGCGCCACGTGGCGGGCCACGAGCACGTTGCGCCGGGCCGCAAGATCGATCCCGGCCCGGGATTCGACTGGGCTGCGCTGCACTCTTCGCTGCAGTGGCCGCGCGAGATGTTCGCGGCGCTGGGTTGAAGCCGTTTTCGCCCGTTTGCGCAAGTGCGGCCGCGCGGCGCGGCGGGTCAATCGGGCGTTTGGGTATGGGTGCTTGTCCGAATAGGGTACGCTACCGGTAGTGTTTAAAGTCCTACCGGTGCCCCAGATGTAGTGTTCGAGACGATTCCGATATCCACGTGCACTCCACCGAATCTCCACAGGCTTTTCCACATTTGCTGGCGGCGCGCAGCGCGCGGCCACGCCAGCTGCGGCGCATGCGCCGCAATAACAAGCACATCGCGACATTCCAGCTTCGCCCGAGCCGCATCGGCGCTTGAGCGACTGGATGCATCACCCCGAAGGACCCTCATGCAAACAGCCGTCACCCGCTCGTCGCCCGCCGCCGCCATCTCGCCTGCCGCCACGCTGGCAGCCCCCTCAACGTCCGCCTACCTCGGATACCAGATCATTCGCCGCAATGGCGCGGTGGTGTCGTTCGAGCCCAACAAGATCGCCGTTGCGCTGATGAAGGCGTTTCTCGCGGTGCATGGCACGCAGGGTGCGGCGTCGGCCAGCGTGCGTGAGACGGTCGACAGCCTGACCGAGATGGTGGTTCGCGCGCTGCTGCGTTCGCGCCCGGGCGGCGGCACCTTCCACATCGAGGATGTGCAGGACCAGGTCGAACTCGGCCTGATGCGCGGTGGCCACCACGAGGTGGCGCGCGCCTACGTGCTGGACCGCGAGCGCCGCGCGCAGGAGCGTGCGAGGCAGGGGCAGACGGCGGTGGCCGCCGCCGAGGCGACCCTGCATGTGCTCGACGCCGGCCAGCGTGTGCCGCTGAACCTCAAGCAGTTGCACACGCTGATCGAGTCGGCCTGCGAAGGACTCGGCTCGGAGGTCAAGCCCGACCCGATCCTCGCCGAAACCAAGCGCAACCTGTACGACGGCGTGCCGATCGAGGAGGTTCACAAGGCGGCCATCCTCGCGGCCCGCACGCTGATCGAGAAGGACCCCGGCTACACCCGCGCGACGGCGCGGCTCCTGCTGCACACGATCCGCAAGGAGATCCTCGGCGAGGAAGTGCTGCAAGGCGACATGGCGACGCGCTACGCCGAGTATTTCCCGGGCTACATCAAGAAGGGCGTGCAGGCGGAGCGGCTGGACGAGAAGCTGCTGCAGTACGACCTGGCCAAGCTGGGCGCCGCGCTGAAGGCCGATCGCGACCTGCAGTTCGACTACCTCGGCCTGCAGACCCTGTACGACCGCTACTTCCTGCACATCGACGAGGTGCGCATCGAGATGCCGCAGGCCTTCTACATGCGCGTCGCCATGGGCCTGGCGCTCAACGAGATCGACCGCGAAGCGCGTGCGATCGAGTTCTACGAAGTGCTGTCGAGCTTCGACTTCATGTCGAGCACGCCGACGTTGTTCAACGCAGGCACGCAGCGCTCGCAGCTGTCGAGCTGCTATCTGACGACGGTGGCCGACGACCTCGACGGCATCTACGAAGCGCTGAAGGAGAACGCGCTGCTGTCCAAGTTCGCCGGCGGTCTGGGCAACGACTGGACCAACGTGCGCGCGCTGGGCTCGCACATCAAGGGCACCAACGGAAAGAGCCAGGGGGTGGTGCCGTTCCTGAAGGTCGTCAACGACACCGCGGTCGCGGTCAACCAGGGCGGCAAGCGCAAGGGCGCCGTCTGCGCCTACCTCGAGACTTGGCACCTCGACATCGAGGAGTTCCTGGAGCTGCGCAAGAACACCGGCGACGACCGCCGACGCACCCACGACATGAATACCGCGAACTGGATTCCGGACCTGTTCATGCGGCGCGTGATGGAGGGCGGCGACTGGACCCTGTTCTCTCCCTCGACCTGCCCCGACCTGCACGACAAGTTCGGCCGAGCCTTCGAAGACGCCTATACCGCGTACGAAGCGAAGGCCGACCGCGGCGAGATCAAGCTCTTCAAGCGCATGCCGGCCAAGGACCTATGGCGCAAGATGCTGTCGATGCTGTTCGAGACCGGGCACCCCTGGATCACGTTCAAGGACGCGTGCAACGTGCGCTCGCCGCAGCAGCACGTGGGCGTCGTCCACTCCAGCAATCTGTGTACCGAGATCACGCTGAACACCAGCGAGACCGAGATCGCCGTGTGCAACCTCGGCTCGGTGAACCTGGTGCATCACGTCAAGGACGGCCGGATCGACCAGGCGAAGCTGAAGAAGACGGTGGCGACGGCCATGCGCATGCTCGACAACGTCATCGACATCAACTACTACGCCGTCAAGAAGGCGCGCGACTCCAACCTGCGGCACCGCCCCGTCGGGCTCGGCATCATGGGTTTCCAGGATGCGCTGCATGAACTGCGCGTGCCGTACGCTTCACAGGAGGCGGTCGAATTTGCCGACCGCTCGATGGAGGCCGTCTGCTACCACGCCTACTGGGCCTCCACCGAACTGGCCGCGGAGCGGGGGCGTTACTCGAGCTACCGCGGCTCGCTGTGGGACCGCGGCATCCTGCCGATCGACTCGCTGGACCTGCTCGCCGAGCAGCGCGGCGGCTACGTCGACGTCGACCGCAGCACCTCGATGGACTGGGACGCCCTGCGCCAGCGCATCAAGCAGCACGGCATGCGCAACTCCAACTGCGTGGCGATCGCGCCGACGGCGACCATCTCCAACATCATCGGCGTCAGCGCCTCGATCGAGCCGAGCTTCGGCAACCTCTCTGTCAAGTCCAACCTGTCGGGCGAGTTCACCATCATCAACGAGTACCTGGTGCGCGACCTCAAGAAGCTCGGCCTGTGGGACGACGTCATGGTGATGGACCTCAAGCACTTCGACGGTTCGCTGCGCCGCATCGACCGCGTGCCCGAGGAACTCAAGCAGCTCTACGCGACCGCGTTCGAGGTCGAGACCGAGTGGCTTGTCGAAGCAGCCGCGCGCCGCCAGAAGTGGATCGACCAGGCGCAGTCGCTCAACATCTACATGGCCGGCGCCTCCGGCAAGAAGCTCGACGAGACCTACAAGCTCGCATGGACCCGCGGCCTGAAGACGACCTATTACCTGCGCACGGTGGGCGCCACGCATGCCGAGAAGTCGACGGTGAAGGCCGGCAACATGAACTCGGTGGCGAGCGGCAGCGCACCGAGCGCGCTCGATGCGGCGGCAGCTTCGGCGAGGTCTCAGATGGCCGCTGCAGCGAGCGGCGATGTCGCCACCGACATCAAGTTCTGCGCCATCGACGATCCGACTTGCGAGGCATGTCAGTGATGAAAGATGAGCGACGCACGCGGACCGAAAGTCCGCGCGCGTCGCGTGCATCGCGCGACGGATTTTTCGCACGATCCGATCGATGCAATGGCGCAACAACGAGCAACAGCGAAGCGCGTCGAATGTCAAGAAGTGCTTGGTGTTTCGACGCAACACTCACATAATTCGAACGCACAGGAAACATCCACCATGTTGGTTTGGGAAGAAGAAGTCAGTCCCTCGACATCCTTCGACAAGCTCAGGACAGTCGGAAGCGAGAGTCCCGCGCAGAGTCATCCGTCTCAAGCGCGTGCGGTTGCTCCGTCTTCGAAGTCGGCCATGCTGGCCGCTGTCGAGAGCGGCGTTTCCGCCACCCCCTTCACCGCACCGCAGGCGACCAAGGTCGAGGCCTCGAGCACGCGCCGCGTGAACGCTGCAGACAAGCGCATCATCAACGGCCAGACCGACGTCAACCAGCTGGTGCCGTTCAAGTACAAGTGGGCGTGGGAGAAGTACCTCGCCACCTGCTCGAATCACTGGATGCCTCAAGAGATCAACATGTCGCGCGACATCGCGACCTGGAAAGATCCGAACGGCCTGACAGACGACGAGCGCCGCATCATCAAGCGCAACCTCGGCTTCTTCGTCACTGCCGATTCGCTGGCCGCCAACAACATCGTGCTGGGCACCTACCGCCACATCACGGCGCCCGAGTGCCGCCAGTTCCTGCTGCGCCAGGCTTTCGAAGAGGCGATCCACACGCACGCCTACCAGTACATCGTGGAGTCGCTCGGTCTGGACGAGAGCGAGATCTTCAACGCCTACCACGAGGTCACGTCGATCCGCGACAAGGACGAGTTCCTGGTCCCGTTCATCGACGCGATCATGGACCCGAACTTCCGCACCGGCACGCCGGAGAACGACCAGACGCTGCTGAAGAGCCTGATCGTCTTTGCCTGCCTGATGGAGGGGCTCTTCTTCTACGTCGGCTTCACGCAGATCCTGGCGCTGGGTCGCCAGAACAAGATGACCGGCGCGGCGGAGCAGTACCAGTACATTCTTCGCGACGAGTCGATGCACTGCAACTTCGGCATCGACCTGATCAACCAGATCAAGCTCGAGAACCCGCAGCTGTGGACGGCCGAATTCAAGGCCGAGATCCGCGCGCTGTTCATGAAGGCCGTCGAGCTCGAGTACCGCTACGCCGAGGACACCATGCCTCGCGGCGTGCTCGGCATGAACGCCTCGATGTTCAAGGGCTACCTGCGCTACATCGCCAACCGGCGTGCAACGCAGATCGGTTTGGAAGAGCTCTTCCCGAACGAGGAAAACCCGTTCCCGTGGATGAGCGAAATGATCGACCTGAAAAAGGAGCGCAATTTCTTCGAGACGCGTGTCATCGAATACCAATCCGGTGGCGCGCTGTCTTGGGACTGAAGCGGCCTCTCCAGCGCGCGGGCGCAGGGGCCGACACGTGAGAGATCAAGATTCGCGGATCGTGATGTGCCGACACAGAAGCGGCATGCGCGAGACGCAACCTGATTCATCGTACTGGGGCGACTGCTGCCATCTCGGCCGCGGCCAGACCTCCGGGCGGTGAATAGCCGATAGGCAGCGGGACTGCCGGTGCCTATCGGTGCTTTTGCAACTTGATCAAGGAGAATGTAATGGCAACTGCGAAAAAAGCTGCGGCAAAGAAACCTGCCGCGAAGAAGTCCGCTGCGAAGAAGGCTCCGGCCAAGAAGGCAGCAGCGAAGAAGAGCCCGGCGAAGAAGGCCCCGGCGAAGAAGGCCGCGGCGAAGCGCCCGGCAGCCAAGAAGACGGCGGCGAAGAAGGCCCCGGCGAAGAAGGCTGCGGCGAAGAAGTCGCCGGCGAAGAAGGCCGCTGCGAAGAAGCCCGCTGCCAAGAAGTCGGCAGCGAAAAAGGCTCCCGCGAAAAAGGCCGCTGCCAAGAAGTCGGCAGCGAAAAAGGCTCCTGCGAAGAAGGCCGCTGCGCGCAGGCCGGCAGCCAAGAAGTCCGCTGCGAAGAAGGCCCCCGCTGCCCCTGCTGCCCCTGCCCCTGCGAAGCCCGCAGCGGCACCGGCTGCCAAGACGGCGCTGAGCCCGCAAGCCGCATGGCCTTTCCCGACGGGCAACAAGCCCTGAGCGAAAGCTCGTGTTGTTTCCAAAACCCGGCTTCGGCCGGGTTTTTTCTTGATCCGTGGAATGAGCAGTCCATCGTCTGGTGAGGCGACATGGCCCTGCCTTCGCACGGTCGAGGCCGCTGTCGTGCTCGATCTCAGCGTGGTGCCCGGGGCGAAACGAACCGAGGTGGCCGGCCTGCATGGCGGTGCGCTGCGTGTGCGCCTGGCTGCGCCGCCGGTCGACGGCAAGGCGAACGAGGCCTTGATCGCGTGGCTCGCCGCCGAACTGGGCTTGCCGCGCCGATCGGTCGAGTTGCTGCGTGGTGCGTCGTCACGCCGCAAGCAGATGCGGCTGGCGTGCACGCTGGCGCAGGCGCAAGCGTGGTTGATGCTGCGCTGCCCGCGCGAGTGACGCCGAACTCAGAGCCACACGTGTGGCTGTGTGCCCATCACAAAGGCTGGGTGTCTGCGAAACCGTGAGCCGGCAATGCAGGTGCCGTCGAGTCCGATATAGGCGGTGGATTCGGCGCCGCCCGAGGCTGGGCGCCGCTGGCCGCCGCGGCAGCGTTGGGCGCGGGGCGCCTCGATTCCGACAGTTCCCGCTGCAGCTTCTCGATCTGCTTGCGTGCCTGCGAAGCCTGCTGCACCGCGTACTCTCGCGCGCGCTCGGACTTCGCCAGGCGCGCTGCCAAGGCCGCCAGCTGCTTGCCATGCCACCAGCGGCTCGCCGCAGCGACCAGCGCGCACAGCGCAGCGCTTGCAGCGAGAAAGATCGGCCAGCCGGTGTCCATCACCGGCATTTCGGCCGATCGGTACACAACTGAAGTGCCCGCCCTCAGTCGGCCGCCAGCAAAGCGTGATCGATGTGGTGATTCTGGCCGCCGCGGCATGCAATCTTCAGCGCGCCGACGCGGTTGCCGAGCTTCACGCAGCGTTCGAGCGGCCAGCCGCGTTCGAGCCCGAACAGGAGCGCGCCGCGGAAGGCGTCGCCGCAGCCGGTCGGGTCCACGACCTCGGTGGCGCCGACCCCCGGCACATGCGTGCGCACGCCTTGCTGCCACAGTTCGCAGCCGTTCGCGCCCAAAGTCACGATGACACCCTGCAGGTGCGAACGCGAGAGCGACTCGAGCGTCTGCCCGGTGCGTTCGCACAGCATGCGTGCTTCGTAGTCGTTGACGGCGACCCAGGTGGCCTGGGCCACGAAGTGGCCCAGCTCTTCGCCGTTGAACATCGGCAGGCCCTGGCCCGGGTCGAAGACGAACGGCACTCGCGCGGCGGCCAGCTGTTCGGCATGCTGGATCATGGCGTCGCGCCCGTCCGGCGCCACGATGGCCACACGAATGTCGTCGCGCTGCGGAACAGCGCTCAGGTGCGCCGACTGCATCGCTCCCGGGTGGAAGGCGGTGATCTGGTTGTTGTCGGTGTCGGTGATGATGATCGCCTGCGCGGTGTAGCTGTCGTCGATCACGCGCACGTACTCGGTGCTCGCCCGCCACGATTGCAGGCGCCGCACATAGTCCTGCCCGTCGTTGCCGACAGTCGCGAGCACCAGCGGCTCGCCGCCCAGCTGCGCCAGGGTGTAGGCGATGTTCCCGGCGCAGCCGCCGAATTCGCGGCGCAGCGTCGGCACGAGAAAGGACACGTTCAGGATGTGCACCTGTTCGGGCAGGATCTGCTGTGCAAAGCGTCCCGGGAAGGTGGTGATGGTGTCGAAAGCGAGAGATCCGCAGATCAGGGCCGGCATGGGCGCTCCAATGGAAAGGAAAGTCACGCAGTGCGCGCGTCAGGGATAGAAGACTTCGACGGTGTAGCCGGCCACACGCGGTGTGCCGGTACTCAGCAACAGTTGCAGGGGCACCTCGCCCCCCGGCGGCAGCACGCTGCTCGGCGCACGAAAGTCTGCCGGGCTCAGTGCACGCCGGGCAACGAGCTGCCCTGCGGTGTCGGTGAGACTCAGTTCCACGGCGGGCATCATCACCGGGAGCGCGCCGCGGTTGCGCAGCGTCACGGCGAGCTTGAAGTTGTCGGTGCCTGGTGCGGCGTGGGTCAGTGCGCTGCTTTCGACAGTCACGTCGTCGATGCGGCGCGGCGCTTCGAGCCGGCATTGCGCGACGAGCTCGCACCAGCCCGCAAGGGCAGGGCGCA
>CAJPFZ010000630.1 GCA_905339355.1 Burkholderiaceae bacterium | reverse complement strand
ATGGCGATGCAGGACAAGACCCCGTTCCGCGGCGAGGGCCTGATCCGCGACGTGCCTGCGCAGCACCGGCTCGGCACAGGCAACCCGACCTACCGCGCCAACCTGCGCGTGCCCGAACAGGGCCGCTCGGGCATTGCGCTGATCGGCATGCGCGACGGCGTTGTGCTGCAGGAACTGCCCTTCGACGTGGAGCTGAAGAAGTTCATCGTCGAGTACTACGACACCGGCATGCCCCGGCTGTTCGCGAGCGACATCGTGATCCACGATCGCGAGACCGGCCAGGCGATCCCGGCGACGGTGAAGGTCAACGAGCCCGCCTCCCACCGCGGCATCACGATCTACCAGAGCGGCTTCGAAGACGGGGGGTCGGCGCTCACGCTGCGCGCCATCCCGCTGAGCGGCGGCCCGGCCTTCGAGATCCAGGGCGTCGTCGGCGGCAGCACCACGCTCGCCAACGCGAGCCGCGGCAGCACGGAGTCGATCGGCCTCGAGTTCACCGACCTGCGTGTCATCAACGTCGAGAACATGAGCGGCCGGGAGGACGCGGCAACCGACGTGCGGCGCGTCGACCTCGTCGACTCCCTGCAGCAGCACCTCGGCTCGGGCGCCAAGGTCAAGACCCGGCGGGAGCTGCGCAACGTGGGCCCGTCGGTGGGCTACAAGCTGGTGGACGCCGCCGGCCAGCGGCGCGAGTTCAAGAACTACATGCTGCCGGTGGAGCTCGACGGCCAGCGTGTGTTCCTCGCCGGCGTGCGCGACAACGTCAACGACGACTTCCGCTACATGCGCATCCCCGCAGACGATGCCGACAGCCTCGACGGCTGGGTGCGGCTGCGCGCCGGGCTGGCCGACGCGGACTTGCGCCGCCAGGCGGCCGAACGCTATGTGAGACTCGCCACCCCCGACGGCAAGCCGGAGATGGGCGAGCAGCTGCGAGTCACCTCGCTGCGGCTGCTGGCGCTGTTCGCCGGCGCCGAGCCGGCCAAGGCCGGCCAGGTGCCCGCCGGCGGACTGCAAGCGATCACGGACTTTCTCGAGAGCAGCGTGCCCGAGGCCGACCGCGGCCGCATCTCCGAGGTGCTGCTGCGCATCCTCAACGGCAGTCTCTTCGAACTGATGAACCTGACGCGCGAGAACGCAGCGTTGAAGCCGCTGCAGCCCGACGAGAAGACACAAGGCTTCATGACGATGGCGGTGCTTTCGCTGTCCGACAGCCACGCCTATCCGGCGCCGGTGCTGCTGGAACTGAAGGACTTCAAGCAGGTGCAGGCGAGCGTGTTCCAGGTTGCGCGCGCGCCGGGCAAGACGCTCGTGTACCTCGGTGCCGTGCTGCTGATCGTCGGTGTGTTCGCGATGCTCTACATCCGCGAACGCCGGCTGTGGGTGTGGATTGCCCCGGCGGGCGCGGGGCAAAGCCGCATCGTCGCGGCACTCTCGACCACGCGCCGCACCATGGACGCCGACGCCGAATTCGAGCTGCTGAAAGAGGCGATCCTCGGCCAGCCGGCCCACCCCGCCGTCAAACTCGACGTGTCGCACCGCGACAGCGCACCCACATGAACACCACGACCATCACCCTCGGCCGGCCTGGCTTCTTTTCAGGCCGCACCGCCTTCGACTGGCTATTCGCCGCGCTCGTGATCGGCGGCGGCGCGTACGCCTTCCAGCGCTACCAGGCGTCGATGGACGTCTACGAGAAATGGATCCTCGTCGGCGCGCTGCCGGTGATGATCGCGCTCGGCTGGTTCTGGGGTCGCCTGCGCTTGCTGATGCTGTGTGTCGGTGCCGCGGCGCTGTTGGCGATCGGCCTCTATGCCCGCAGCAGCGACAGCTTCGGCGCCGACCTCGCGCAGGCGGAGAACGTCTTCCTGCTCAAGTATGTCCTCTCCAGCCAGAGCGCCATCCTCTGGATGAGCGTGCTGTTCTTCATGAGCACCGCCTTCTACTGGATCGGCTTCTTCGCCAAGGACGACGACAACGCCGCGCTGCGCATCGCGTCGCGCCTGGCCTGGGTGGCCGTCTTCATGGCGCTCACCGGCACGATGGTGCGCTGGTTCGAGAGCCACCAGATCGGCGCCGACATCGGGCACATCCCCGTCAGCAACCTGTACGAGGTGTTCGTGCTGTTCTGCTGGCTGACGGCCCTGTTCTACCTCTACTACGAGCAGCACTACGCGACCCGCGCGATGGGCGCCTTCGTGATGCTGGTGATCAGCGCGGCGGTCGGCTTCCTGCTTTGGTACACCGTCGACCGCGAGGCGCACGAGATCCAGCCGCTGGTGCCCGCGCTGCAGAGCTGGTGGATGAAGCTGCACGTGCCGGCCAACTTCATCGGCTACGGCTCCTTCGCGCTGTCGGCGATGATCGCCTTCGCCTACCTCGTGAAGCGCCACGCGAGCGAAGGCGGATGGGCCAAGCTCGCGCCGCTGTTCGTGCTTGGGATGGTGCTGTGCCTGGAGCCGGTGGTGTTCCGCAAGAACCCGATCGAGGCCATCAGCAGCTACTGGGCGGTGTACTTCGGCGTCTCGGCGCTGATCGTCGGCAGCATCCTCGCCGCGCGGCGGCGCATCGGCGAACGGCTGCCGAGCTTCGAAGTACTCGACGACGTGATGTACAAGTCGATCGCGGTCGGCTTCGCCTTCTTCACCATCGCCACCATCCTCGGCGCCTTCTGGGCGGCCGAGGCCTGGGGCGGCTATTGGAGCTGGGACCCGAAGGAAACCTGGGCGCTCATCGTCTGGCTCAACTACGCGGCCTGGCTGCACATGCGGCTGATGAAGGGCTTGCGCGGGCCGGTGGCGGCCTGGTGGGCGCTGGTCGGGCTCGTCGTCACGACCTTTGCCTTCCTCGGCGTGAACATGTTCCTTTCGGGCCTGCACTCCTATGGCGAGCTTTGATTCCACGACGGGGCCGCGAGGGCTATAGTGGCCCCACCTCGGCCCTGAGCTTTGCCCATGCCTTATGTCCGCCGCGGCCCCGATGGCCAAATCGAAAGCCTGCACCGCCACGGCGGCGAAGGCATGGAGTTCCTGCCCGACAGCCACCCCGACGTGTTCGCCTTCTTCGGCCACACCGCCCCCGGGCCCGAGCAGTTCAGCCGCCTCGACGCCGATTTCGTGCGTGTGATCGAGGACGTGATCGACACGCTGATCGTCAAGAACGTCATCAACATCACCGACCTGCCGGGCGAGGCGCAGTCCAAGCTGTTCGCCCGCAAGAGCTTCCGCGAACGCGTCGTGAAGAATTCGCTGCGGCTGTTTTCGGACAGCGCCTACAGCACCGTCATCGACGACACGAACTTCGGCGGCCTGCCGCCCTGATGGTTGAGCCTGGCGGCCGCGCCCATGGCAAGGAACCGGGTGTAAGTTCCCTGGTCGAACGGCGACCAACCGGCTCGAACCGCCCGCGCGGACACGCGCCCCGAAGGAGTTCCCATGCATTTCCTGCGAGACCGCGGCTTTGCCCTGCCTTCGTCCGAGATCACGGCGCGGCCGGTCTATGAAGGCCGGCGCGACCTGCTGAAGCTTCTCGCCGGCGGCGCGGCGGGCGCCGCGATGGCCGCCTGGGCCGGCCGCGACGCGCTCGCACAGGGCGCTGGCGCCACGGCGCGACCGAACAAGCTGCCGCCTCTGCCGGCCGGCCGCACCCCCGTGTCCGGCGGCATGACGATGGAAAAGCTGACGCCTTACGCCGACGTGACGAGCTACAACAACTTCTACGAGTTCGGCACCGACAAGGAGGATCCGGGTCGCCTCGCGCACACGCTGAAGACGCGGCCGTGGACGGT
>CAJPFZ010000629.1 GCA_905339355.1 Burkholderiaceae bacterium | reverse complement strand
CTTGAACCGGCTTCCACAACAGGGTGCCTGCCTCCTTCTATCTCCAGCCCGTCTCCTTCGGTGACACTTGGCCTCGTGTAATTGAGCTCCCTTGCGGCCGAGCTCAATGAGAGCAGGCAATCGAGCACCGCTATCGAGGCGGCCGTCCGCTGGACCCGGTGGCTGTGTGCCTTGAGAGCGTCTATGATACCGCCGAAGAGCATCGCCTCTATCTTGAGGGCCTTCTCCTCTGCCCCGAGTATCTTCTCCTCCCACTCTTTAAGCTGCGGGGTTATGAAGCGCTCCGCGTTGACGAGGGTCTGTTTTCTAATGTAGTCGGCAGGGGCGTTGGCGATGTTCGACTTCGTTATCTCGATGTAATAGCCGAAGACCCTGTTGTACCCGACCTTCAGCGTGTTTATCCCGGTCCTTGCCCTCTCGGAGGACTCAAGTGCCGCTATCCAGTCCTTGCCGCCGGAGCCTATGCTTCTCAGCTCGTCGAGCTCGCTCGAGTAGCCAGCCCTTATGACGCCGCCGTCCTTGATTGAAATGGGAGGGGTGTCGGCGATGGCCCTGCCAATGAGCTCCGCCGCCTCGCTTACTTCATCTATTTCTTCTTCCAGGGCGCGTATCATTCTTGAGCTCAGGAGCTTCAGGTAGTCTTTTATGATCGGGACCTTTTCAAGGGAGCTTTTGAGCGCCGAGAGGTCCCTTGGGTTGGCGGCCCCGAGGCTGACCCTGGCGATTAGACGCTCCAGGTCGTAGACGTGAGAGAGAGCTTCCTCGAGGCTCGAGCAAAGCTCCCTTGCCTCGAGGAGCTCCTCGACGACGTCCTGCCTGCCGGATATGGCGGAGACGTCCTTCAGGGGGTGTAGGAGCCACGACCTCAAAGCCCTCGCGCCCATCGAGGTCTTTGTCCTGTCGAGGACAGAAAGGAGAGTGCCGTCCTTTCCGCCGTCGCGGAGGTTATGGGCTATCTCCAGGTTCCTCCTCGTCGAAGAGTCGAGGATGAGGTAGTCTCCGGTGAAGTAGGGCTGGAGCTTCCTTACATGGAGGAGGTCCGTCTTCTGGTTGTCGCGTATGGACCCGCGGAGCGCTCCCGCCGCCCTCACCGGCTCGTCAAGGCCCGCGCAGCCGAAGCCGTCGAGTGTTTTCGTGCCGAAGTGCTTGTTGAGCCTCGCGCCGGCTTCCAGCAGGTCGAAGTCGTATTTGCCGAGCGGGGTAATCTTCCTTACAGGCAGGCCTGAGAGGCTTTCGTCCTCTTCCTGCCCTGATTCGACAAGAAGCTCAAGCGGGCGCAGGCGCCTTACCTCTTCGAGGGCCGATTGAAGGTCGTTGAGACCTGTCAGGGCGAACTCGCCGGTCGAGACGTCCATGTAGGAAAAACCGCACGAGGTTTTCGAGGCGCACAGGGCGGCGATGAAGTTGTTTGCCTTCGGGTCGAGGAGCTCGTCCTCGAGCGCAATGCCAGGCGTGATGACCTTCGTGACCGCCCTCTCCACTATGCCCTTTGCCTCGGAGGGGTCTGTCATCTGCTCGCAGACCGCTACCTTGTGCCCTTCCCTCACGAGCTTCGCGATATACCCGGCTGCCGCGTGATAGGGCACGCCGCACATTGGCACCTCTCGCTCGCGGTCGCGAGAAGTTAGGGCTATGCCGAGAAGGCGCGTGGCCACCTTCGCGTCCTCGAAGAACATCTCGTAGAAGTCGCCCATCCTGAAAAATAAAATAGAGTCCGGGTTTT